>NZ_CP039400.1 GCF_004803915.1 Duncaniella dubosii | reverse complement strand
GAACAAGAGACACATGAAGGTGCGGAGTCTCACTCGTCCATGTGCAGAACCGCACTCACGATGTTTTCCTTGCCATGTTCTTTCTGCGCCCACTTGATTGACTCCCGGCACCATTCCATAAGCCTGCCCTGCTCGATGATCTCAGCCATACCCTCTACCGATGCGCTCAATGCGGATCTCGATGCAGCATATCTGACCTTTCCGGATCTTGCGCTCGTATTCATTGCCGTCGGCATCCTTCTGATGACGGACAGCATCAAGCTTTTTCTCGATGGCTGCGCTGCGGCCAATCTCCCGGGCTTCCTTTATAAACTCCTTGTTATGTCTGGTAAGGTCTCTGCGCTTGATGTTGTACGGCACATGCTCCGTTCCGTCCGCCTTCTTCCTCTCGATATGGGTGGAGTAGGACACCGGTGGACCGTAGCATTTCTCATAATGGCAGACTGTATAGTGGCTCATATATTTTCAGTGGAAGGTGGACGGAAACGGCCGGGAAGGGATGCAAGGGGAACGGCGGCCGCAGAGCTGTTCCCTTTGCCGGAGAGTGCAGAGAGAGGGTCACTCTCTGCCCGGGGGTGACGGGGGCTGGAAGCCCTTGTCCGAGGGTCCGGGAAGGGTCATCCCGGCGGTGGGGTTCAAAGGGGAGAGGACACTCCCCTTGTGGGGGTTGTAGGGGGCGAAGCCACATGCCTTAATAGGGTTAAATATAGCATCCCAACGGAGTGGATGCGGTGGCTTCGCCAATATTTTGCCCTATTAAGCTATGGCAAATTTTTCAAATTTGCTCTCGTGCAAGCGATGGAACCGCCTGAAACAACTGACCTCCGGAGGATACCTGTGCTATTCCTCGACCTTGCCGTATCCCATTTTGACACGGTTACTCACAAGCAAATACCCACTGAAAAAGCGGTCGAGTATGTTGTTGATTGTAGATGTGATCGTAGCGTGTGGGACACCACTTCCGGCGTTCATATCCTTGATCATCTTCACGAACTTCGGGGCGATTGGAACCTGCGGGAACTTCATCGAGGAAGATCGGTACACCATAGGGGAGATATATCCCTCTATGAAATCAGCTTCTGTTGTTTCCAAAACAGTTCCGCGCTTTGACAGCACGAACAGAGCCTCTGCCTCACTTGCCAACTTCGGGCCTTCAGGGGGTGAAAGCAGGCTCAAATTCAATGTGTTTTCCATAGCATATATAGTTCTCTCGGAGAATATGCCATCCTTGTTCATCTCTATCTCAATGACCTTTCTTGGATCTTTCTCAAAAGATTTTCTGACTGCTAAAAGATCAACCTTTTCTTCTTCTGTTTCATCCATTGATAAAGCATTTGTTATTTGTTTTGAAAATTCATATTTCTGAAAATTATTTTACCTGAAAATTCTGGCGTAAATATTTTCCTTACAAATAACATTCATACTATGGTTATGGTTCTTGAAGGTAACTATGAAACGGACTCGCAAGCCAAGCAATAAAACAATATATTGTTTTATTTATTTAATGTTTTATTGTTTTAGTGGTTTAGTAATTCCTGCACGACAGAATCCCACCACCGGGTAACAGTAGGTCTGGAGAGTCCTGTTTCCCGGGCACACAAAGATTTATTCTTGCTGTCCGGATTTTTAGTACGCCACTCCTTAACAAGTCTAGCATGAGAACTGCTATCGATAGTGGCTTTTTTCCTCCCACTACCGTCTCTCCAGTTTCCATCAGGATAAGAGATATTATCCCTGACAAAATTCATGAGTTTAATATGTTTCTCACGTCCTCTATTATTGCGCTTATTTCGCTCTATCCTTATACCTGTGGTCGTTTCAATAACTCTAATCGGCCACTTGTTATATTCCTCGTCATACGCTCTCATGGCATCTTTAACATCATCTTCCGTGAAGGGATTATCCACTGTCTCAGTCTTACGGTCAAAAGCCGGAACCAAGGAAATAGCATCCGCAAGGACTTCATCACGGGAAACACCACATTTGACAGCATAAACTACCAATGTAAGAATGCACCAGTACCGATGATGCACTTCCACCTGCTGACCGTCTTTAAGGATATTCAACCACCAATCATATAATCCACGATTGAGTTGCCACTTCTTGCCTACCCTGCGGCGTCCTATAACACGTGAAGCATACCATTCCGGCCATCGTTCCTGCGCCTCTTTCAGCGTCACACGGGACGGATTATGCGGAGTTTTGTCTGTCAACTGTCCGATTTCTTCATCAGACAATCCGAAAGCACGCCCTAAAAAACTGTTCAATTCCTCCGGCGTGTGCATGGGCGCGGAACGGTTCCAAAATGCCCGGATAGGTTTGCCGAACTTTGTCTTGGTTCCCGGCACACGGAATCCCTGCACTACACTCTGAACCTGCGCTCTCTCCGCACCAAGTTTTGACACGAGCCACACAATCTTGGTCAAACCTCGTTTCATCTTATTCAACGCATCAAGGCGAGTAGCGAACATTTCGATTGGACGCTTCAACAGGTAATACACATGAATCCCATGCCCTGAATTGACTATGATATTGGCAACCGGATAAACCCCTGTTGTCATACCTCGCAACAACATCCTCACCTCATGCATACTCACACCGTCAAGATCTATAGCAAAGGCATAAAGAAACCGAGCGTTCCTATAAGAGTTGGTACGTCCCACATAAGTCACCGGAGACAATATCGCAAAGTCGCGCCCATTTAGGAAACTCAGACTCTCACCATCATCCTTCAACAACAACCTATGTCTGTTCTTCTTTCCATCCTTGTAGAAGACCACAGGATTATATCTCCACATACGATAACCACTATAGTCTATCTTCTCTGACTGTACATCATCTGAATTGGAGGACTCTGACCTCAAAGCTTTGTTCCGGATCTTCTGCTTCAACCACAACTGGTATTCATAACTCTGTACTTCCTCAAAAGGAATAATCCCCTCACCCTGTTCAAAGGCTTTCCTCTCAAACAACAACTCGACAAACTCATCAGGATAAAGCTCTGACAATTCATAATGCTCCCCACACTGAAGATAATCGGATTTACGCTCAAACTCCTGCTCCAACACATCCACAGAAATACGGTTCAGCCGACCATGATAATCCGACCAAGCCTGAAGAAACTCCCGGTACTCATCCGCAGGAAGAGTATCGAAATCAAAATTATTCAAGTCAACCTTACTAAAATCTATACTCATAATCTAAAATTTTGAACAGAGGGGCACTCGTTCCTCGTGCCCCAGTGTGGGGGGGCGTATATTATCAATGAAATTTCTTTTACACTTTTGCAAAGATACTACATTCCTCGGATTAATCCAAATTTCACCACTAATTAAATAATTACCACTATCACTAATTATATTATTCAATAATTAGCGACAGCTGCTGTTTCCCATATGATTAGAATAGTCTTAGTAGAAAACACTAAAATGGTAAAACACTATTTCAGTAATTCAATAATTATTATTATCTTTGCAGTGTCAAATTAAGACATAATCCTTAACCCCATCATTAATGAAAGCCAAAATTATAGCAATAGCCAATCATAAGGGCGGAGTCGGTAAAACCGCCTCTGTCGCATCCATCGGAGCAGTATTGGCATCAAGAGGGAAGAAAGTGTTGATGGTTGACTTGGATACCCAAGCCAATCTTACCCGGCATTTCATGGAGAACATTCCCCCACGAATTATCTACCACGCAATTCGTGAGCAGCTCAATCTTCCCATCTATCCAATCCGTGAAAATCTCGATATTGTACCAAGTGGTCTTGATATGGCGGGAATTGATTTGGAATTACAGATGATGTTTAACCGAGAAAGAGTACTAAAGGTACTTCTCGATCCATTCAGTACCATTTACGACTATGTTCTTCTAGACTGCCCTCCGGCTCTCGGATTAGTTACAATCAACGCACTTACTGCCGCCAATAAATTAATAGTGCCTATGAAGGCCGATCTCATGTCAAACTACGGTTTGTCAATGATGGATCAATTTTGCGTAAAAATGCAGGTACTGAATCCCGGCATACATATTGACTATATCTTCTTCAATATCTATGAAAAAGGACAGACCATGACAGAAGCTATTGAAACAGATGTCAGATCTAAGTACGGAGATCGGGTTCTTTCCACGGTTATCCGCAAAAATAATGATGTTTCCAAAGCGGCCTTCGATTTTACTGACATTGTCAGTTTCAACCCCGAAGCGAATGGAGCAAAAGATTTCCAAGCATTAGTGACCGAACTTGAGAGCAAGCTCTAATTACTAAATAAATATTTAGCAAAATCAATATTTCATTAATTATTGAAATCACTAAATCAATAATCATTTATCATGGCTAAAAATAAAATTTTAACAGTGCCTCAAAACGGGACTCAACCGGCAACTATCCCATCGCCTATCGACAACATGCTCGCTGGAACAACCTCAGTAGAGACAGTAACAAAAACATCAAACAAGAGACCAACATCATTCAATATCGATCAAGAATTACAATCTCGCTTCAAAGCCGTCTGTGCTACAAGAGGCAAATCCATGTCCAGTGTAATCGAGGACTTTATCCTCGGATATATTTCAGAACAATGATCCTACGCACATTACTATTATTAATTCTCTCACTAACCTTTACCTGCTGCTCCAACAAGCCTTCAGATCTCCGACTTTCAAGAGTAGAAGGCTTATTGTCTGAATCTCCCAAAGAAGCGTGGGATTCGTTGAGTGCTATTAATTATGATCTTTTATCTGACGCTGATAAACATTACTACGATTTCCTTTCAGTGAAAGTAGCAGATAAAGCGTATCTTACACATTCCTCCGATAGCCTCATTCTGAAAGTCATTGATTTTGAATTTAAACATCAGAAAAATGGACGCTATCCAGAAGCATTGTATTATGGCGGAAGAGTTTATAGTGATTTAGGTGATTATCCTACCTCTTTACACTATTTTCAGGATGCTCTTAAATCTTTGCCATCAAATTCTGGCAATCAAGAATTAAGATGTAATATATTAAGTCAAACAGGTAGGCTTCTAACAGCTCTATCGCTTTATGATGAAGCAATACCCTATATTCATGAGGCATTAGAAATAAATCGGCATCTTCAAGATACAACTAATATTATATACGGGTTACAATTATTGGGTGGTACGTATCTTAGGAACTCAAATTATGATCTAGCTGAAAAATATTTTAAAGAGTCTATAGGTTTTAGTGTTCATCAACCTTCGTATCATATGGCTAAATCAAGGATGTATCTTGCTGCCGTAAAACACAAGCAGGGAGAACTTGATTCTGCTTTAAGCTATATTCGTAATACATCTGAAGAAGTAAAACCTATGGTACGCAATAGTGTTCTCGGCTATGCTTCTAATATATATTTAGACGCTGGAATTCTCGACACAGCGTATATTTATGCAAAAGATCTAATCTCAAATAACGATCCAACGCACAAAGAAATTGGATATCAAGTACTACTATCTCCAGAACTACGAAAATATATAGAGATAGACACTTTAAATCAATATATTTCCGAATATAGAACCATTTTAGAGAGCTTCTATGACGAGAACAATATGCAACTATCTATTAACCAACAGAGTCTCTACAACTATCAGTTACATGAAAACCAAAAAGCCAAAGCAGAAAGACTTTCTAATATACTAAAGAATTGGATAGTCGGTTTTATATTCTTAGCTATACTTCTAGTCCTTATATCTCTTTATTTTAAAAATAAAAGTAAGAACAATATCATTGAATTACAACAAGCTTTAGCTAACATTGAAAAACTAAAGCTTGAATTAGTAACAAGTCAATTAAAACAATCATCTGATATAGGCCAAACAATTATTAACCAAACAGAAGAAATAGCTCCCGTTATTACACATAATTCACCTAAGAGTACAGAGCAAGAACTTAGGGAATGCCTAAAAAAAGAACTTTTAACTTTATATGAAAGTGCTAGTGCTCAGTCATCAATCTCCCCTATAATTTTACAATCTATTGCCTACCAAAAAATCCAAGAATACATTCAAGAGGGAAAAACTATAAAAGAGAGTGATGTTCTTTGGAGTGAAATCGAACAAATTGTCTTATCTAGTTCTCCTAAATTTAAGATAAATCTCAATCTACTTACATTAGGGAATTTAACTACAATAGACCTTCATACAGCTCTTCTTATAAAATGTGGAATCAAACCATCAAAGATGACAACATTACTTGGTAGAAGTAATGGTGCTATTGTTTCGAGAAGAGAAACTCTCTGTATGAAGATCCTTGATGAGAAAAAAGGAGCAAAAGTTATTGATGCGATAATACGCTCATTATAAACATATTACCCCCCCCCCATTGATGATAACGGGAAGATAACGGATGAATTTCCGTCATTTTTCCGTTATCATTTTTCGTCCTTAGCCAACATTTTATAGCTAATTTTGGAAAAACACTTTAGATATTCAAACTTCATGAAAACCATTTATTACATCCAAATGCTAATAATGACTCTTGTAATGTCATCGTTTCCCTTATCCCTTGCAGCCAACAGCTCAAGTGTTTCTTATACTGTTACATTACAACAGCAGCAGAAACCGACGAAAGATCACAATCAACAACTAGATAAGGATGGTCAAAGAATGCCTGCTCGTCCTGTCGTTGTCTATATTAGTACAACTGAAGGAGTATATAGCTCCTACTTTGACATTGAAGATGTAATATCTTACTCAATACTTGACAGCAATGGTCAGCTCTCATTCTCAACCTATGATGTTTCTGATTTTATCAACTATTTAGTATCATGCAATGGTGTTATAGGGATTCAATTAGAATTGGTTGAATATAATCTCGAGGGCTGGCTTCAATTATAGAAATATAACGTTCACCAGAGAAATTAGATGTACAGTACATTATAGTTAACCCAATTATTAATCTAAACCTCAAAAAGATGAAAAGAACATCCCTCCTAGCATTAGACATGCTGCAAAAGGAAGAACTTGCATCCCTTAAAGGTGGCGCCGCCAGCACCAATAAGGTATGTGGTTGCGTATGCGTAGGTCCAGTCACACCTGTTAAGGTAGAACTTAACACGGGAAATGACCGTGAACTAGCATCCTCAGATGCAGACTGCACAGATTGTGGAGCATCAAATGCTCATCGTGCCACAAATGAACTTGTAACCCTATAAGTTCATTTGTCCATGTCCGCTCGTCATCAAATATTTTGCCTTTTGGCATTTATTTTATTTGCTGTGCCAATGTCGGCACAGCAAGATGACGAGCGGCTTGACTCTTTAATCAGAACGCTCGAATTAAAAGAGGTTGTTGTCACGGCTAAAAAAATAAGACAATCGGGTGATACAATATCTTATGCTGCATCTTCATATATAAGCAAAAATGATAAGACATTAGAGGACTTACTCCGGAAAATGCCCGGTATTGAGGTAAAATCGGACGGACAAATTATATATAATGGACAATGGATTAATGAGTTCTATATCGAAGGGTTAGATATGCTTGGCTCTAACTATGGAGTAGCCACCAAAAATATAGATGCGCATGACATTGGGACTGTACAAATTCTTGAAGACCACCAAGATGTAAAAATGCTCCAAGGCGTAAGGCGCGGAGCCGCACCAGCAATGAATATACGCCTAAAGCAGAGCGCAAAGGGTATCTGGTCGTCCACTTTTGAGGGTGCTATAGGAAGCCAGCCCAATATATCCTGGGACGCATCGGCCTCACTAATGAACTTCAGGCGTAATGCTCAAAATATATCGGTTTATAAAACCAATAACATCGGTGTTGATTTACGACCTGAAATCAACGCTCCATCTACATACACATCATCTTACGGAACTGGGATATTATATCCTGAAACTCCATCTTTATCTAACAAGTACACTTATAGAAACACCTCTCATAGCCTTTCAGTGAACCAGTTGCTGAAACTTAGTGAAGATAAAACATTTACGTTTAATCTAAATTATCTTTTCGACAAAGAAAAGCGTAATTCAAATGATGAAACAACGTATTTGTCTGACAGTGTGGCAAGGTATATCATCAAGGAATCTAATTCTTCTGATATACATCAGCATTTTGTTGGGACCCATGCTGTTTATAAACTTAATGGGAAGAAAATATACCTCAAAAATACTCTTTCCGCCAATGCGTCTTTTCCAAAAGGAGAAGGACTAATTAATGATTTAATTCTCCAAAAATTTTCAGCTCACTCAATAAAAATTGATGATGAATTGAAACTTAACTATAAGAAACATAATGGGGGAATTGCAGATGCTTCATTTCATATATCCTATAACGATAAGAAGGGATTATTGAATCTGCCTAATAATGAATTTTGTCAGATAGTAGATCAACGAAGCTTCAATATTGACGGAAGTGGCTCCTTGATTGCTCTTTCAATACCACACTTCATGTTTAATCTGAATGGAGAAGTTGATGCAAGTTGGCAACATGCTAATACCAATCTTGATATTGACAATCAGTCTATGCCTGATGATCAACAAACATGGCAGGTTGGTGCAAGGGTTACTCCAAAAATATTTTGGCATTATGGGCAAAAATTTCAATGGCTTATATATGTGCCTGCAGGTTTTATGTATTATAAGTCTGACAATCAAACTTGGAATTATAATAAAACATTCTTCTCGATAAGACCATATTCGAACATAACATATAAACCATCAGACCGGCTTTCGTTCTCACTTACCACAATAGGTGAAGAATCCTTACCTTCTGCCATATCCATTATGGTTCAAAAACGATTTATAGACTACCGCACAACCATCTCTAACCCGGGACATATTGAAGCGACAATGAACCGAACACTAAAAACGGCATTCAATGCGAGCTATACAAATGTGTTGGATATGCTATTTGGTAGCCTTGCATTAACGTATGTTCAATCGCGTTATGGCAATAGTTCCGGATATGACATAACTGACGATATTATTAATTATATAAGATTGCCATATTCTACAAATAGCCGGATATGGCAACTTGATCAAACATTTTCAAAAGGTTTTTTCCGATGGAACTCAAAGGTAAGTGAGTCATTTAGTATAGGCATGAATAATAGTGAATATTATATCAATGATGAAATTCATGAAGGCAAAAGCAAGTATCTTCGGGCTAAACTTTCATATAATGCGACGTTTACTAAATGGCTGTCTTTTGAGACCTCAAATGAATACACCCTATCCAAGAGCTTTACAGATGGCAAAGCTAATGATGGCACGAAACATACCTTCTCCAATGCCACGTCCATTATACTGTGGCCGTTTAAGCAACTGAATGTATCGCCATCTGTGATGTTCTATAATAATAACTACTCTACATCATATCGAAATAATGTGTTCCTGAATTGCAATGTTGAATATACTCTCGGAAACACCATATTGTCACTGCAATGCAGCAACTTGTTAAACAACGATGTTTTTCGAAGGTATAACGACAATGGAATCATTAGATACTCAAGCGAGTATCGTTTACGAGGACGCACTATTATGGTAGGCATTAGAATAAGAATAACATAAATATATAACCATGAGGATTTTGAATGCACTTTTAGCATCTCTAATGATGCTTGCCGGGCCTGCTGCTTTAGCACAGGTTACTGTATCGTATGCTATGGATACGCCTACGTTCACCCTCGCGCACGAGGATACTGATAAGTATGAGACATTAGATACTTGCTATCTTAACGTTTCATACCAGTTCAAGTATCGCAATTCAGAGAAAGACGATTCTTTGAGTTTCGATGACATCATGGACTTGCAAATGGGCAGATACTACAACGCTTTCTTTAGCCGTGATTTGCGAGCTCTTGATACACAAAACACGAAAGAACTTAAATCCACAATGCAATTCTCTACTATTCCTGAGAATTATGTTGGGTTCGACCTTCTGTTCAATCATAAGGACTCACTGACTACAGTCACCAATCGTCTTCCATACACTTCTCAAGTCATTGAATACAGTGAACTATCAGAATCACCTGAATGGACGTATATACCAGATGAGATTGCTACTGTCATGGACTATCATTGTCATGTCGCAACATGCAATTATGGAGGAAGAAATTGGAAAGTGTATTATACAAATGACATTCCTGTTCCTTATGGACCGTGGAAGCTGAACGGAGTAAAAGGATTGGTCCTTAAGGCTGAAGACTCTGAAAACAACTTTATTTTTGAAGCTGTAGGTTTGACACAAAAGCCACAACCTATCATTCGCTATGACTGGAGTAGAAAGAAAATGAAGAAAGAAGATTGGAAAAAATTTGAACAGGAGATGTATAAAAACGCCGGGGCATTCGTCCGAAACACTGGTGCACGCATCCTTATCATGGACAACAGTGAACAAGGTTTTCATCGTCTCAATGAAGATTGGTCTCAATACTACAATCCATTAGAATTATAACATGGAAATAATAAAGTCTGCAGCGGGTCATAATTATATATATGATCGAAATACTAGTTACATTTCTCTATCTTCTAATTACAGTCCTAAAGAGAACGAGAATCAAGTAAATCCACACTTCGCTAAGAAGTTAGATTACTTAACTCGTCATGGTATCATTTCTCAAGAAAAGAGTGAAAATAATCAATACCGTCTTTTAACTAAAAAAGATATTGATGATGCAATAATCAATACTCATCAAATAATATTAGAAGTAACAGACAAATGTAACCTGGACTGTTACTACTGCGGCTATGGTCATTTTTATGACAATTATGATGCTAGATTAAATAGAGACTTACCTCTCGATTCATTCAAAACACTATATAATTATCTGAAGAATCTATGGGAAACATCCTATAATAAAGGGTGCTCTTATCTCCGTATATCATTTTATGGGGGTGAACCACTATGCAATTTCCAATTTATTCATGATGCTGTAATGTACACACGAAACAATCCTATTCTGAATAAAAAGATTGTTTTCTCAATGACTACAAATGCAGTTCTGTTAGACAAATATATGGATTTTTTAGTTGAAAATAACTTTGAAATTCTAATTAGTCTTGATGGAGATAAATTTAATGATTCATATCGAACTTTTAAAAATGGGACAGGGTCGTTCGACACAGTAATATCAAATATAGACAAGTTACAGTCCACATATCCGATATTCTTTAATAAGAATATCAAATTCAACAGTGTATTGCACAATCGTAATTCAGTAAGGGAAGCTAATCATTTTATATACTCCCGATATAATAAACGTCCAATGACCAATGAATTGAACGTTTTTGGTATAGCAAAATGTAAACGAGCTGAATTCCTAAAAATTTTTCATTCTAAAACATCTGAGTTTAACTCTATGTCTAATGAAGAAAAACAAGTATATGAGAGACAATCTCCTCATATAATTCAATGTGAGAAATGGCTCTTTAGTACCCTCATGAAAACATATTCAGTAAATATATTCGATGCTTTATCTGATAATTTTATTGAATCATTAGATTCTAATAGACAAGAGATTCCAACAAAAACCTGTATCCCATTTTCACGAAAAATATTTGTTTCTGTTAATGGTGGTATTTTTCCATGCGAAAGAATTGGAAACGAATTCAATTTCGGAAACATATCCGGGAATGAACTATATATAAATTACGACAATATAATTGAACGTTATAATCAATTATTTCTCAAGTATATAACTGCCTGCAAAACATGTAAAGCCAAAGATTTTTGTTCTGTATGCGTTGTATCTGATATAAATGGATACGAGGTTTGTAATCGAGCTAAACCTCGAAATATCGAAGAGATAATTTCCTTCTTTGAAGCCAATCCTGAAGAAATAAGAGAAATAATAAAAAATATATCTATCATCTAATAATGGGACATTCTACATACTTCTATTTAGAGCCTTATGTTTATATAGCATCTGGTAAAAATGGTATTCTTCTAATAAACATGCTTGATGACAACACTCTAATCTTTAACGATTCAAGATCTGTTGACATCATGCAGCGATTATTGTCTTCTCCTAAAAGGACAGTCCACATATCGGAACAAGATAAAACGATTCCTCTTATATCTGATACACTCAAGTATTTCATGGGAGATTTGATATCTTCTAACATCCAACCTTTACAATTTGAATCCGAGATAAACAACATCTCTGGCATCGATGCTTATCATAAATCTATAATATACTCAAAATATAACATCGGTTCTTTCATATCAAATTGCACACTACTTGTTGATATGAATAAATCTGACTGTTCGGAATATATCGCTATTCAGTCTGGCTTATCATCTTGCGCTGAATCTTTTCAAAAAAGATATCCTTATGCGATGAATAAATCTACTATTAAGACATATATACAAGGACTCGTTAGTATTAATCCGAATATAGTTGTAAATATATGTGGACTTGATATTGATTTCCTGAACGATATAATTGAAAGCTTTAACGCAAGAAATCTAAACATAATCATTTCAGCAACAACGCTCAATGCTAGTCCAGAGATACTGAATACCCTTATCAACACTAATCTAAGTTTTTCAGTTCTTCTAAACTTACCTATTGATCAAATCAACTTACCTTCTAATCGTAATCACATCTCTATTTTAACAAAAATAACCGATAAGAACGATCTTGAGGTATATTTAAACTTGCTTGACTCTGATTATAAAGTAAAGTTTTTCCCGCATTTAACTAGTGAAAATCTCGACTTTATTAAGTCTCTTCTTAATATATCTGAAGATGAGTTATTAGGTATCCCTCAAAAGTACCAAACAATTAAGATTAACAATCTAATAAATAGTAATCTATGGGGAACAATTTACCTATTCTCTAATGGAAATATTCATTACTCCCTTATTAATGATTCTAATAAAATTATAACCTTTAACAATCTGTATGATGGTTATAAAGAAGATCTTATAAACGGTACTATCGATTGGATATTTAATCGAAATTATACTGAGTGTAAGAAATGTATGTATCAACGGCTTTGTCCACCACCAAACTACATAGAACACTATCTAAGGTGTAACAACACCCTAAGATGTCTCATCCAAGATTCCTAATGAAAAAGATTTCAATTAAATTACAAAAGGATGCCATGAAATGTGGGCAAACGTGCCTACAAATGATTGCTGAATATCATGGATATATTTTTGCTGATAATTTAATTGAATCTCTATGTCCTGCGACAAAAGAAGGAGTCTCATTACTTGCTTTACAAGAAACAGCACTATTACTTGGTTTCAAATCAATATGTGCTCGAATGAACATTTGTGAAATTTCAAGAATAACAGAACCTTGCATTCTTCACTGGGATCAAAACCACTATGTTGTTCTAGTTGAAATTAAGAAAAATGGCTCCTATTATAGAATAGCAGATCCAAAAAAAGGTATATCTACATGCACTAGAGATGAGTTTTTACAACATTGGATAAGCACAACCATTAATGGAAAACATAAAGGAGTTGTTATGTTATTAACTCCTACTGAAAATATTATCAGATACACAACTGAGACTCCTAAAAAACGCTCAAATCGTTTTATCCTAGGTTATATAACTCAATTTCGTAAATATTTCACACAGATTATCCTCGGTCTGGGTCTCGGGTGTGTGCTTCAGTTAATCATGCCGTTCCTGACACAGGCCATTGTAGATGTGGGTATAAGGCATATGGACATAGGTTTCATCTGGCTCATACTACTCGGAGAACTGATGATTGTAGTGGGCAGGACTGCCACGGATTTTATCCGGCGATGGTTACTGCTCCACATTTCCATGCGAATCAACATCTCTCTTGTAAGCGATTTCTTCATAAAGTTGCTGAAATTACCCATGTCGTTCTTTGACACAAAATTAATGGGAGATTTGCTACAACGGATTGGAGATCATACCCGTGTACAGAACTTCCTCACTGGTCAGGTGCTTAACATCATTTTCACATTCCTAAGCTTCATAATCTTCGGCATTGTTCTCTTCTTTTATAATCCTCTTATTTTCGGAATTTTCGTCACCGGAAGCGTTTGTTACGGACTATGGATAACCTCTTTTTTGAAAAAGCGCAAGGTCCTCGACTATGAACTGTTTGAACAGCAGGCAAAGAATCAGAACAAGACCTATCAGCTAATCACTTCCATGCAAGAGATAAAATTGCAGGACTGTGAGCGCCGCCGCCGTTGGGAATGGGAGGATACGCAAGCTGACCTCTTCAGTGTACAGATGAAATCGCTTAAACTCCAACAGACACAAGAAGCCGGCTCTATTTTTATCAATGAGGTAAAGAATATAATGATTACAGTGCTTGCGGCCACCGCTGTGATAAATTCTCAGATGACACTCGGAGCCATGCTTGCTGTGCAGTATATCATCGGGCAGCTCAACTCTCCGGTGGAGCAGTTCATGTCGTTCATCTATTCTCTACAGGATGTGAAGATTTCACTTGAACGCATTAATGAAATTCATGAGGGGAGAAATGAAGAATCCGACGGCAATCAGGTATCAAAGTTCGATGACGGAAAATCCATCGACCTTTCCAATGTCGATTTCAAGTATGATCCACACGCTCTCAAAAAGACGCTGACAGATGTGTCATTTGATATACCAGAAGGAAAAGTAACGGCTATTGTCGGGGCTTCCGGAAGTGGGAAAACTACCCTTATTAAGTTAATGCTGGGCTATTATCCGGTCATGTCCGGCTCAATCTCAATAGCAGGAAGAAACATAAACGAGTATAATCTAAAATGGTGGCGCCGGCATTGTGGAGTAGTCATGCAAGACGGTGTCATATTTTCAGAATCCATCGCTCGGAACATAGCAGTGGATGATGGAGATATTGACATAGATCGGCTTGAAAAAGCAGCTAGAATAGCCCATATCCATAATTATATTATGGGGTTACCTCTGAAATATAATACTCAAATCGGACGCGATGGTGTAGGTCTAAGTCAAGGACAAAAACAGCGAATACTCATTGCCCGAGCAGTCTATAAGAACCCCGACTTCATATTCCTCGATGAAGCTACAAATGCCCTTGATGCAAAAAATGAGAGAGCTATTGTAGAAAACCTCGATGAATTCTACAAAGGTAGAACTGTTGTCGTTGTGGCTCATCGCCTGTCAACAGTCAAGAATGCAGACCAAATTATAGTCCTCGATAGAGGTAAAGTTGTGGAGTCCGGCAATCATGCCACTCTTATAGAAAAGAAAGGGGCATATTATAATCTCGTTAAAAATCAACTTGAATTAGGAAATTGATATGGAGGCAGACAAAACTACACATGACAAGATTGAGCTCCGCTCCGAAAAAGTCCGACAACTCATAGGAGAGATTCCTCCCTCATTAGTCCGATGGGGCATAGCAATCATAACCATTGTTTTCATTGCCCTAATTGCGGCTGTATGTCTATTGCCATACCCATATTCCAACGGTGAATCCATCCTCCGGCATTTCATCGGATAAAGGAACATATCTAAATCGACCGTTTTTTGAGACTTTTCAGCAAACTATCTTCAGATGTAACTATTCAT
>NZ_CP039399.1 GCF_004803915.1 Duncaniella dubosii | reverse complement strand
CGGACTGACCGTCCCTTATGTCACTCCGGACATGACAAGCGAAGAGCTGAGCAACAATCCCCGTCTTTCCTCACGCGCAAATGTCGGAGAGAAACTGCTCGCCGACCTGACAACGTCCGAAGAACTTTTCCAATCCACAAATTCAGCACGCGAATCAAAGGTATTTCCTGATCTCGCTGTAGTCTATGGTCTTATGGCTCGTGTCTACATGTGGGACGAGAACTATCCCAAGCAGCAGCCGAATATGCCCGCCAAGGCTATTTCGACAGGCACAGGCTATGCCCCTCTGACCCCAAAACGAATGTTTTGACAAGACAAATGGATTCAACAGCTCTAATTTCAACTCTTGGATGTGGGCCATCCAGTATATGAAAGCAATGACGAGCCTGTAACTAATGGTCAGTCAGCCAACTGGGGCAGCTTCATGATGGCGGAATCAAATCTCGGTTACAATGGACAGTATGGCACAAATATGATGATTGATGCCGCGCTCTACGCATCAATCGACAATGCCGACTGGCGCAAACTATCGTGAAAGCGCCTGCAGGCAGCGCACTTTCAGGTCTTGAACCCTATATCTCGGCAAGCAAGGGAGCGTCGCTCATGGATATGCAGGTATCAAGTTCCGTCCCGGCAACGGTGTGGTCGACCAGCGTGCGACAACATTTGCTGTAGCTTGCCGCTCATGCGTATTGAGGAAATGTATCTTATTGAAGCCGAGGCTGTGGCTCACAGCAACCCTGCTCAGGGTAAAGAACTCCTTGAAAACTTCATGAACCTATCGCTATCCGACATACGCCTGTCTCGCAAGCGACACTGAAGGCGTCATTGACGAATGTTTCAAGCAGAAAACGTATCGAGTTCTGGTGGGCGAGAACGTAATCTTCTATGATTTCAAGCGTCTCAACAAGAGTTGTGACCCGTGGCTACGACGGTCTAACTGGCCTGCCGCCGCACAATATAATACAACGGCCGTCCCGCTGGATGAACTGCCTTTCGTCGACTATGAAGCAACTTCAACAAGGGGTGGAAGGTTTCTGCAATCCCGGTGTCGGAGATAAATTTAAACCCGCTAATTAACAGGTAGAACAATGAAACTATATAAATTATTTTCAGCAATCGGACTGATTGCAGCCATGTCGTTTACAGCATGTACTGATGAAGTCGACTACACACCTGCTCCCGAAGTCAACACCCCGGAGTATATTTCTCTTCTGAGGAAGAGGTAACCTTCACCATGGACGCACAGTCTGGCGCACAGTAATCACCCTCTACCGACTGACAGCGATGGTGAGCTTACAGTGCCAGTTGTTGCTGCAGGTGATACCGACAAGTTCTCTGTCCCTGCAAGCGTGACATTTGCAAACGGTGCTACTTCCACCCCGTTTCGATTACTCCGCTTGTCGACGCGATGGAAAACTTCACCACCTATAACCTGAGTCTCACCATAGATGAGGAATTCACATCCCCCTATATCCTCAACGCTTGGGAGGTGCGTTCACATTTGCTGACGGAGAGGAATGGATTACCATCGGAAACTGCCAGTATACTGACGACATGTGCGGTCCGCTATTCAGCAATCCTGTTTCACATGGTCTGTCGAGATTCAGGAACACTAATACTGCCGGTCTCTATCGTCTCGTAAATCCCTACGGATGCGCAGCTTCTCCGTTCAAAAACTACTGCAAGCTCAGCGAGAACTACGTTGTTGTCAATGCAACCGATCCTTCAAAGTTATTCTTTGGCGACAACCCCAATGCAGGTTTCACCACTGCGTTGATATGGGCTATGGAGTGATGACAATCGGTCTTCAGGCATTCGGGACACTCCCGACGGCAAGATTACATGGCCTGTTAAAGGTCTTGCAATTTTGATAACGCCGACGGTTACTATGCTAACCAAAGCGGAGCTTTCTGCATTGACCTTACAAGCCTCGAATAATTGAATTTATTCACCAAAAAACAAACGGATGTGCCGACTGACGCATCCGTTTGTTTTTTCAGCTCATTCGCATAAGATTCTACTGCGATAAATGCAAAATCGTCAGATATATCCAAATGAATGCGGCCGATCATTGCCAATCGTCCGCATTTGTTGTCTTCAGATTTTATTCAGTCTGCGTCAGATTTCCCTTTGGTAAGGACGAGTGTCATGACGGCGCAGATATAAGGACGATGCCGATTATGGCGCGGACGGTGAGGACTTCGCCAAACATAAGAACTCCGACATGATGCCTGTTATGGGTTTCAAGAGCACCGAGTATGGCAACGGGCACAGAGCCTATGCACTGTATTGAGATGGCAACCGTCATCAGCGACACGATGGTCGGTATGACAGATATGCCTATTATACAGGCCCACGGCAGCCATCCGGCAGGACAGGCTGCACAGCCGTTGAAGAAATCCGTACGTGCGGCAAAGACTATCAGTCCGAACATCAGCGAATAAAATGTTCAGCGTCGACCCGGAGAGATGGCGGATGCGGCTCTTGTTGATGAGCACCATGTAGAGTCCATAGGCAAAGCGCGGAGAATATGACGAGGGTGATTCCTGTTGCCGTCACATGTGCCCCTTGCCCGATTACAGAGAAAAGCGACTCCAGCCAGGCAGATGGCTATCGAAGATAATGGTCCACAGTGAAATCCTTCGCGATAAAAGAGCCATAGGATCAAGGCTATGAACACCGGTTCGACAAACAGCAGCGTCGACGCAAGTCCTACGTCCATATAATTATAGGCTTCGAAGAGCAACACCGATGAAAGCGCAAAAAATATACCCAGTATGACCATAAGCGGCAAATCTCGCCGTTCGAGGCGGAAACTGTCGCCGCGCATCCACATGATTGCGCCGAGTATCATCGCCGCAAACACGTAGCGGTAAAACAGCACTGACGATACGTCCATCCCCAGTTCATAGAGGGGGACGGCAAACAGAGGGTTTGTGCCGTAGCTCACCGCAGCCACAGCCGAGGATATATCCTTTGGTGGTTTGTGTCATATACGCTGAAAAAATCTGATATATGTCGTTTGTCCTTTGGAGGGGAAATCCCTATTTCATGCGCATGAAGGGAAGGAGGAGATTGTTGAGCTGATTGTATTCCACAAGGAAGCCGTCGTGGCCGAAAGGTGAATGTATTTCGCCATAGACCGCCCCCGGGATTTTCGAACATAGTTCCTGCATCTCGCGTGGCGGAAACACAATGTCGGTTTCCAGCCCGATCACGAGAGTGCGCGCCTTGATGCATTTGAGAGCTTCGTCAAGACCGCCTCGGCCTCGGCCCACATCGTGGGTGTCGAAAGCATTGAGGATGGAATAGTAGGAGTAGGCATCGAATCTCCGGCAGAGCTTTTCGCCCTGATATTGCTGATAGCTCGACGCGCGGTGCACTTCGGGGAGTTCCTCTTTGTCGCGTTGGGTGAGGTTGTAGCCGTAGTAGCCACGGTAGCTCAACAGGCCGATTGCACGCGCAGCGGCAAGTCCTTTCCGCCCTGCGTCGGCCGACGGCTCGCCGAAGGTATGGTCGGCCTCGATACACATGCGCATCGTTTCGTCAATGGCGATTGTCCACGGCGTGGCTACGGCATCAGTGGCCATCAGTACAAGTCTGTCGAAACGCTCAGGTTGCATGACCGCCCATTCGATAGCTTGGAATCCGCCGACCGAACATCCGACAAGTGTGTCGATATGGCCGATTCCGAGTGCATCGGCGAGAATGCAGTGGGCGTTCACGATGTCACGGATTGTATATTTCGGGAATCCTTGAAATATGGATGTCCCGTCGCCGGATTGGTGTGCAGTGGGATGTTGTCCCGTAAGGCGACCCGAGAATATTGGCACAGACCACAAAGTTGTGTGCCGGATCAAGGAATTTACCCTCCTCGACCGTATGAGGCCACCAGTCCTGAACATCGCTGTTTGCGGTCAGGGCATGGCATACCCAGACGACGTTGCTTTTATCATCGTTGAGAGTGCCGTATGTGTGATATGCGATACGAAGTTCATCGAGCTGACCTCCGAGTTCGAGCGCGAAAGGCTCGTTGTGGTGATAATAATTGACCATTTTTCCAATTGACGCTATTAGTGGCCACAAAGTTAAGCATTTCGGAGGGGAATGTGGGAAAACGCAGTCTACAAAAATTAAGAAATCACAAAAATAACAGCGTCCTTGTCTGTGCGGACATCAGCGGTCTGCCACAGCATACATGGAAGCTGTTATTTTTATGATTGCCGGATATCTGTATCCGGGATATTTTTCAGAAGGTGACGTTGTATTTGTCAAGAAGTTCGCTCGGGTGATAGGATTCCTTGGCGTGGCGCAGTCCCGGGTCGCCGACATCTTCCTCTCGGTTGATGTATATGAGTCCCGGCTGGCGTTCGGTCATCATAGCGGCAAACAGCTTGTTGACAGTCTCACCCGCGCCGACAACCTCGTGGTTCATTTTCTCAATATGTGTATAGAGCGTGTCGCCCTTCACTTCCCCGAGGGTGAAAGCCACGATTCCGTCGCTGGGTGTCGAAAGCACAGCGCCCTCGAATCCGTAGGCATCCAGATTGTCAAGCACGTGCATCACCTGCGCACGCTCGATGTCGGCCAACGCCGGTTTTGACAACGGAAGATGTGTCGCGTTGAAAAACTCTCTCACAGCGGGAAGCAGATCTGGAGTCAACGGCTCGAATGTATAGCCGGGATTCTCGGCCTCGAAACGGTTGACATGGTTACGCTTCTTGTTAAGCTTCTTGCCACTCAGAGTGGCAAGAGCTTGCGCGTCATACAGATAGTCGCTCCAGCCTTCAAGCTTCTCTACCGACTTTGCGCCGAGTGCCTGAAGCGGTGCGACATAAGCCTCAGGCACAGCCGAAAAGATTAGCTCGCAGCCTTCGCGACGGCAGTGTTCGAGCAAAATATTGACCGACTCCTCAATCCCCATCTTGCCGACGGGGATTGAAAAAGCCGGTCGTGTTACATCGTCTTCGGTCACTCCCTTAATAAAGAGTGTGTCGTTGAAGATACAGTATGTGTAATCGAAATAATCAGTCCACATGAACATACCGCCGACAGTGAAATCACACGTTCGGCAACATGCCTGTGAGAAAAACGGACGGAGTTTATCGACATCCGAAAGCGTAAGGGGCCTGAATCTGAGCTGGCTCTCTCTTCGCGGACGCGCTGTGATGACAGCGGTGGTGTAGCCTGCATTCTGGCGTGGCGTTATCATAATATAAATAGTTTGTGCGTTTTTTTTCATTATGATAAACGTTTCGCGCTTATGTGAGGTTCACACGCAGACGCGTCTTCTCCGTCGCGTGGTTCTTACTGACGGCCTGAGGTGGCTACTTCGCGGTTGATCTTGTTGACAAGACCCTGAAGCACCTTGCCCGGGCCGAGTTCGATAAACTCGTCAGCTCCGTCGGCAATCATGTTCTGCACGCTCTGAGTCCAGCGCACGGGTGCGGTGAGCTGAGCCACGAGGTTAGCCTTGATTTCAGCGGGATCGGTGTGAGGCCTGGCATCGACGTTCTGGTAAACAGGCACAACGGGAGTGTGGACCTCTGTCTTTTCGATTGCTTCTGCAAGCTCGGCGCGTGCAGGCTCCATGCAGGGAGAGTGGAACGCACCGCCTACCTTGAGTCGCATCGCGCGCTTTGCTCCGGCTTCCTTGAGCTTGACACATGCAGCGTCGATAGCTTCTTCTTCGCCTGAAATTACGAGCTGGCCAGGGCAGTTGTAGTTGGCGCAGACAACCACACCGGGAATCTCGGCGCAGATTTCTTCAACCTTTTCGTCGGGAAGTGCGATAACGGCAGCCATCGTCGAGGGCTTGAGTTCGCAAGCCTTCTGCATGGCCTGTGCGCGGGCCGACACGAGACGGAGGCCGTCTTCGAAGCTGAGCGCTCCGGCAGCGACAAGTGCAGAGAATTCGCCGAGCGAGTGACCTGCCACCATCGAGGGGGCAAATTCTTCGCCCATTGTCTTGGCGAGTATCACAGAGTGGAGAAAAATTGCAGGCTGTGTAACCTTGGTCTGACGAAGGTCTTCGTCTGTGCCTTCAAACATAAGGTCAGTGATGCGGAAACCGAGAATTTCATTTGCTTTCTCAAACATTTCCTTTGCCACTTCATTGTTGTCGTAGAGGTCTTTGCCCATTCCGACGAACTGGGCTCCCTGACCGGGAAATACAAATGCTTTCATAAATGAATTGGTATATAATCTGTTGGAGGTGCAAAGTTACGTTTTTCCGATAAGATTTTAAGGTTCAAAAACCATTTTTAACATCACTCTCCGCAATGCGGCGCAGCGTTTACTCGTTTCATCAATAAAAAATTACGTAACTTTGCATTATCGCAGACAGTCCACACAATCCTGACTGTAATCTTAATTTTTTATTAACCACTATGATACCTTGCTTTCTAAATTTCGGCACAGGCGAACTCATCATAATCTTTTTCGCTATCATCCTGCTTTTCGGAGCGAAACGTATCCCCGAACTTGCCCGCAGCATGGGCAAAGGCATCAGTATGTTCAAACAGGGCATGAACGAAGCCGTCGACCAGATAAAGGAAACTCCCGATGCGAAACCGTCGTCGGCAGATTCTGCCTCTGACAATACTCAAACCAAAAACGAAGCTGACCGGAAGTGAATTCCGAGATGGGATTTTGGGATCACGCTGAAGCTCTGCGCGGAGTCTTGCTCCGTGTGACGGGGCTTCTTGTCGTGTTGACATGCGTGCTTTTCGCCGCAATGCCCCACATCTTTGATTCTGTGATTCTTGCTCCGTGCAAGTCTGATTTCATACTCTACCGATGGCTTGCCGAACTGCCCGGCTCGACACTCCTCCCGGACTCAGCCACCGGCAGTCATGATATCGAACTGATAAACATCCGGCTTGCATCGCAGTTTTTCATCCACATGTCCACGTCGTTCTGGCTTGCCGTAGTGTTGGGATTCCCCTTCTGTGTCTATCTGCTCTGGGGCTTCGTTGCTCCGGGACTTTACGAGGAGGAGAAGCGCGGGATGCGCACGGCATTCATTTTCGGCAACATGATGTTTTTTCTCGGAGTCGCCACGGGCTATTTCATAGTCTTCCCGCTCACACTTCGCTTCCTTGCCGATTACCAGCTGAGCACCCTGATTCCAAATCAGATTTCTCTTGATTCGTATATGGACAACTTCCTCATGCTTATCCTTGTCATGGGCATAGTGTTCGAGCTTCCGCTGGTGACATGGCTCATCGGCAAGACCGGTTTCCTCTCGCGTGCCTTCTTCAGCCGTTACCGCCGCCATGCGATTGTGGCGCTGCTTGTCGCCGCCGCCGCCATCACTCCGAGCGGTGACCGTTCACGCTTATGGTGGTCTTTCTCCCCTTGTATCTTCTCTGGGAGCTTTCCGCCTTCACCGTGCCTGCCATGTCAGCGACAGACGCATGTTCCGGGACAGCCTGACAACCCGGTATAAACTATAAAATTATAATCTCACATATCATATCCACCTGATTATGAAAATTGGCATAATTGTGGCCATGCAGAAGGAGCTGGCCCTGATACTTCCTCTTCTCTCCGATTCATCCACCGAGGTCCGCGGGACAGTCACTTACCACTGCGGACATATAGGCGAAAACGAAGTGGCTGTGATGCAGTGTGGCATCGGCAAGGTAAACGCGGCTATCGGAGCGGTGAGCCTCATCGATGCCTTCTGCCCCGAACTCGTCATCAACACAGGCGTAGCGGCCGGAGCCGGCGACGAAGTGGCCGTGATGGATATTGTCCTTGCCGACCGTCTTGTGCACCACGATTTCTGGTGTATCGGCGAGGAATGGGGACATGTCCCCGGATGCCCGCTATATTTCCCCGCACGGCTGCCTCAAATCAGAGAGAACGAAAATGTTAAACTTGGATTGATCGCTTCAGGTGAGCTTTTTATATCTTCAAAAGATGAAATCGACTCCATCCGCGGACATTTCCCCGACGTTATGGCCGTCGACATGGAGTCGGCCGCTATCGCTCAGGTGTGCGAGCAGCGCGGTGTCCCGTTCATGTGTCTGCGAGTCATCAGCGACACTCCTTGGTGTTCCCACGACAACTCCCGCCAGTATGACGACTTCTGGAACGAAGCTCCACAGAAAACATTTGAAATAGTAAAAGAAATCATTTTCAACGCATAATCCCTGATTTTATAATGCACGGCAGATAATCCACCGGATAGATATTATGAATTGTGCATTATGAATTAACCCACCGTTTCGATGAATAAAATACCGAGTTTCACAATTGACCACAACCGTCTGCTTAGAGGCATTTACGTCTCACGACGCGACACGACTCCCTCGGGCGATGTCATAACTACATTCGACGTGCGCATGACAGAGCCAAACCGCCAGCCGGCGCTCACCCCTGAATCGCTACATGCGCTTGAACACCTTGCGGCCACATATCTGCGCAACAATCCTCAATGGAAAGACCGCATTGTCTACTGGGGGCCTATGGGTTGCTGCACAGGCAACTATCTGATAGTCCAAGGTGAGCTTGAAAGCGCCGATGTGGTAGACCTCCTCAGGGATACGATGGATTTTGTGGCTCGTTTTGAGGGTGAAGTCCCCGGAGCAAGCCCACGTGACTGCGGCAACTGGTCGTTCATGGATCTCGAACAGGCCCGGAAGGATGCCCGGCGCTATCTCCAAAGAGGTCCTTGCCGACATCAGGCCGGAAAATCTTGTCTATCCGCAATAAAAACAACCGCCATTAAAAGACCGTTATCGGCCTTCGCTTCTATTTTTGTCACACGTGGTCAGAGGCCACGTCCCCCCGTTTCCCCATATCCATGAAAGATCTCAAAGGCATACGAGGTAAATTCTACATAGCGTCGCTCATCGAGGAAGGTGAGCACGAACATCAGGACTTTAAATTCGCCATATCCGATGCGCGTAAAATAGCGCGCAGCATCTCGGCTTTCGCCAACAACGGCGGAGGCCGGTTGCTTGTCGGAGTCAAGGACAACGGTGTGATTGCCGGAGTCCGCAACGAGGAGGATATCTACGTCATCGAGCAGGCTGCCGAGATGTATTGTCGCCCGTCGCAGGAAATACGTGTCACAGCTTTCCGCACCGAAGGCGACAAGACCGTGCTGCGCATCGAAATTGACCGTTCGCCTGTCCGGCCCGTGGTGGTGCTTGAAGCCGACGGCTCGCGTCGTGCCTACTACCGCGTCAAGGACGAAAACATCCTTGCACCGGAACTGATGGTGCGTGCATGGGTGGCTTCGGCAAATTCCGAAGGATGCGTCATTTCATTCTCCACGGCTGAAAAATCGCTTGTCGACATGCTCGACGATGGCCCTGTGGCGGTCGAGGATTTCATGCTCTCGGCTCACGTGTCGCGTGCTTCGGCCGAAGACACCGTAATCCGTCTGCACTCGATGGGTATACTCGATTTCCATTACAACGGCAAGACATTTCTTCTTACCCGCCGGAACGATCCCGAATCAGAGGAATAGTAGAGTTTGCGTCAAAATAAGAAACCGAATCAACGGCATCCGGATTGCCGGATGCCGTTGATTCGATTAAGAAATACCGGAATTGTCGGTATTACACTTATTATACGTTGAAAAGAAGCGGAGATGGCTGACTGCCATCTCCGCTGTTATTTGAATGAATGTCTCACCGACATTCATCGTTTTAGGGACACATTAATAGTTGTCGGGGATATCAGGGTTGTTCCACTTAGCGACAGCTTGGTTGTTGTTGCCTTCGGTCTGAACGATTACCATGTTCATCCATGCAGGACGGCCGACGGTATTTTTGCGAGAATCCTCATAGAAGTTTGTACCCTCGTAGTCACGGACTACAGAATAGTTGAGACGCTTGATGTCCCAGAGAGCCTGACCTTCGCCCCAAAGCTCTACTCGCTTCTGGAATACGATTTCCTCTACGACTTCGTCGAGTGACGACGCTGAGCAAGTGTAGTTGGGATCGCGATAAGTCTGCATGAATTTCTCAAGTTCCTGCTTGCCTTGTGCGGGATTGGTGTGTGCGAGCGCTTCAATGTAGATAAACCACATTTCTTCAACACGCATCACAGGCACTGCAGTTGCTGAACCTTCGTTCGGATCAGTTCCATTACCTGCACCCGGACGGAACTTGATAGTTCCATAGGGGAAATAGTTGACATAGTAACCACGGTCCTCCTCATTGATCAAGGGGAAATCATTAACGAGGCTGGTCACGCCGGGAGTAATCCATGAAAGTTTACGGAAGTCGGTATCAGAAATGCGGGCATACATGTTGGCATCAATAATCGGACAAGCGCCGACAGCTGCATATCCATACTCTGCCTCAGGGCTCATCATCGAGGTCCAGTTACAGATACCTGTGCCAACAGCATCGTTTTCCTTCTCGAACTTCAGACCCCACATCCATGACGAATTGTCCATAGAGTTGAAACCAGATTTCGGATTGGTCCACGCATCCTGTGTAAGAGGCGTGCAGCCACTTGCCTTGATGGCCTTGTCGGCATATTCCGCAGCCTTAGGATAATCCTCTACCCAAGTGTAGAGACGGGCAAGAAGGCCATAGACGCAACCGAGGTCCGGAAGCAGACGAGTGCCATAGCTTACGTTGCTGATGTATTGCTCGGCATACAGAAGGTCTGCAAGGAGGAAGTCGAACATTTCCTGACGTGTGGCACGGGGATTGTTGCGGGCTTCTTCTTCGGTAGTGTTTTCAGTCACGATAGGCACTGTGAGGTTGGTGACATCATTACCGTCGATATTGACTGCCGAAGTGTTGTTGTTGGGAAGGAACTCATACCAGCGGGCCATGTCGAGATAAGTCATCGCACGGAATGTGAGTGCTGTCGCACGCGCACCCTTGCTGTAGTCATCCTCAACGTCGGCATGATAGATGCCGAGAGCCTTGTTGCAGGCGAGCACCTGCTGAGTATAGTAGTTCCAGATACGCTGAACCGAAGCATAGTTCTGACCGAGATAAACGATCTGGGTATAGTTGCTCACTGGTTGTTAGTTGAGACCGATGCAAGAACAGACATGTCGCCTGTCATGCAGTCGCGGATGTGCATCATTGATGAATAACCGAAATCGCCGTGCCAGTCGGCTCCTGTGGTGTTCCAGTTTACCATGAAACCTGACATGGCATACATCATAGCCTCGCCTGCCTTTACTGAAGACTCAAGCTGATCCTGTGTAACATTGCTTGTAGGATAAACCTCTTCTATACATGACGAGAATGTGAGGCTCGAAGCTACAGCAAGAAGGAGTGTTGATTTAAATATAGCTTTCATTTCTTGTTGTCTGCTGATTAGAATGAAATATTAATGCCACCGGAGATAGTACGGATAGGCGCATAGTATGCGTTGGTCACAGAACCGGTGATTGACTGACGGGGATCGAGACCCTTGCGCTTTGACCAGATAGCTACGTTGTCACACGAGAGATAGAAACGAATTTTCTCTACGTCAATCTTCTTTGTTGCCTTGCTGGGAAGTGTGTAGCCGAAATTGATGTTCTGAAGTGCGAGGTAGGATGCGCTGGTGAGGAAGCGGTCGGAAGTCGAAGCGACATACTGGTCATTGTAGACCATCTGTGGAATGCTTGAGTTCTTGTTTTCAGGAGTCCATGCGTTCAAGAGGTCTTTGTGCATTGCGCGGCCACGTGACGAGCCATAAGGACTTGCCATAAGGCCGGCATAAGTACCGTCATATACCTGACCGCCGAGCTGATAAGTGAAGTCAATGGCAAAGTCAAATCCGTAAGTGTTGAACGATGTGCCGAAACCGCCGTAAGCATCGGGAAGCGCTGTCCCGCAAAGATAGAAATCGGCGTTGCCATAGGTCTTGGTTGTGACTATGTTGCCGGTAAGCTTGTTGTCTGCGTCACGTTCGTTCATGTACCACATTGACTCACCGGTTTCCTTGTCGATTCCGGCAAATTTCTTGATGCGGAATGTATAGAGCGACTCACCTTCACCGTAGAAATAGCTGTCAGAGCTATAGCCGTCAACACCGTCGACAGTCATGGTTTTGCGCTCTTCGGGCAGACGGGTAATCTTATTCTTATAGAATGTGAAGTTGAGGTTGGCAGACCAAGTGAAGTTACGTGTACGGATGATGTCGCCGCGGAGGTCAAGTTCGAAACCGGTGTTGGTCATGTCACCGATATTGTCATAATAAGAGGTGTAGCCGTAGCTCGGGGGGAGCGGGAACAAGAAGAGCATGTCGGATGTCTTGCGGTAGAATCCTTCGACTGTACCTGAGAGACGTTCGTTGAAGAAGCTGAAGTCAACACCGTAGTTGAGGTTGCCACCCTTTTCCCAAGTGATATTCTTGTTTCCGAGAGTGTTGGGCTGAGCTGCAGCCTGACCGCCTGAGTTCACGATGGTATATGTGTTCACATAACGGAAGTTACCGATGTTGTCGTTACCCTGTTCGCCATAAGAAACCTTGAGTTTCAACATGTCGACCCAAGGAGCCTGGAAGAACGCTTCCTTGTTTATGATCCATGCTGCCGATGCTGACCAGAATGTACCCCAGCGGTGTTCGGGATCGAAGCGAGAAGATGCGTCACGACGGAGCGACACGCTACCGAAGTACTTGCTGTCGTAGTCGTAGTTCACACGGCCGAACCAGCCTTCGTTGTTGTAGTCAGTCTGATAAGAAGAGCTTCCGTTTTCAATTACAGCGCCGTCAAGTTCTTCATTAGAGGGAAGAAGCATGTTGGAGCGTGAAGCATACATATAAGAGTATTTGTTCCAGTAGTTTTCGTGACCGAGAAGCACGTTGACGTTGTGTTCGCCGAACTGACGTGCCCAGTTGAGCAACTGCTGGTAAGTGTAGTCGATACGACGGGTAGAATATTTATTTACGATACCGTTTGATGATGCGTACTGTCCGAAGAACGGGTTGGTCACGCTGGTCTGACGCTGCTCATAGAGGTTGACAGTGTTGTTGGTGGTGAACTTGAAGTCACGGAGGAAACGGATTTCGGCATAACCGGTGGCAGTCATGGCATTGCCGTCATATTTGCGGACATCGAGGATGTTCTGTGACAGCGGGTTGGCCTGAGAGAAAACAGGACGAGAGGGAAGTCCGAGTCCCATTCCGTCACCGTAGTCATACATAGTGTTGCCGTTGATGTCCTTAAGGATGTTGCCCTGTGCGTCACGCACGTAGAGAGGATAGATAGGGGCAAGTACGTTGTTCACGGCAAATATATTGCCCGAAGAAGACGAGCTGCCGTCATCTCCGTTGAACTTTGATTCATAGTGGGTGTAGCTCATGTTAGCTCCGACTTTGAGCCAGTCCTTGGCCTGAGTGTCGGCAGCAAGACGGCCGGTGAAACGCTCGTAGCCAGAGTTGACAGTGATACCTTCGTTGTTAAGGTAGCTTGCCGATGCGTAGAAAGAACCCTTGTCAGAGCCCTGCGATACGCTAAGGTTATATTCCTGACGGAGAGCGTTCTTATAGGCAGCGTCGCTCCAGCTGTCGGGAGTGAGCAAATACTGTTCTCCGCTTTGAGCTGTATAGATATTGCCGAGAGTCGCATTGGGATTAAGCTTGAAACCGTCAACAAGCATATTCTCACCTTCGGGAATAGTGTAGACATTATATCCGAGCATTGTGATGAGATTGCTGTTGGCATATGCGAGAGCTTTTGCCTCGTCGTATCCACCTACGTTCATTGCATAGTTGCCGACTGCACGGCCGAATGTCTCGTAATAGAGAGCGGGAGAGGTAATTACATCGTAATCCTGCACGGCGCGTGAATTCTGGCCCCATTTTGCATCGAGGGTCACACGGGCATTTCCCTGCTTACCGCGTTTGGTAGTGATAAGGATGACACCATTAGCACCACGAGCACCGTAGAGTGCGTTTGATGCGGCGTCCTTAAGGACTGTCATAGACTCGATGTCCTGAGTAGAGATGTTGTCAAGACCTCCGTCGTATGGAGTACCGTCAAGGACGATGAGGGGTGATGTCTCTGCATTGATTGAAGATATACCGCGGATGAGCACAGAGGGTGAAGAGTTGCCGGGTGCGCCTGAATTAGAGTTGATCTGGACACCGGAAACCTTACCTTTAAGCGCGTCTACCGGGTTCGTCACCTGAACCTGCTCGATTTCCGAAGCGTCAAGCACTGAAGCCGAGCCTGTGAACGACGAACGTTTTGCCGTACCGTAGGCAACGGTGATTACTTCGTCGAGCATGTTTGTTCCGTCGAGGACGATGTTCATTTTCTGTCCGGGGGTGATGTTCACGTCCTTGGTGGTCATTCCGACGTATGACACCTGAAGTTTTTTGACAGTGGCCGGAAGGGTCAGGGTAAAAGTTTCCGTCGACGTCTGTCGCCGTACCCATCTGAGTACCGACTCCCAATACGGTCGCGCCGATTAGAGGCTCGCCGTCGGCGCTTGTCACCGTGCCGTTAACGGTCTGGTTCTGAGCCATTACCGCAAACGTGGTGATGAGTGCCGCAAGTAGTAGAAACAGCTTTTCATACCTAGTAGTTAAGTAACAGGTGTGAATGATGATTAATTGTGATAGGTGTAACTGGTTTAAGATGAGTGGTTTTATATTGGCTGATATGACTGTGTACAGGCTTTTTCACTGACGAATGACGGGGATAAGACGTGTGAATCAAGTGGAAACATGGGGGATGCGGAGCGGAAAGTGGAGCGTCGGGTGTAACTTTCGGAGTGGTATCTTCGTCTTAGAATTATATCGGTGGTATTTTTCGTAAAAGACCGTTTTTTACACATTCAGTTATTGTGGTATAGCAAACCGGAAGTACATACCAATTCATAATCAATAATAAAACTTTAATTCCAACTGGTGATGACGTTTAAACTTTACATTTGCAAGAAGATGAACAGCCGCGGAAATGTTGAAATATCCCTGCGTTTCCGCCATGGAAAGATTGATCAGCAGTCGTGTACTAATCTTTGGATAAAACCGATTTTTGTCGTGAGGAAAGTTTTGCCGATGATGGCGGAAATGAATCGTCGGACTATGTGTTGAAATTGCCCGACGATGGTGTGAGGCCAGGCGATGTTGCCGACTACAGGGTGACGGTCGATTCGCTTGCGAGGTTAAAGGCTTACATCGAGGACAGTTTTTGCATGATGCGTCGCCGGACGGTAGAGGCCGGATGGCTTGCGGAAACCATTGAGCGTTTTCATGCCGATGAAATTCCGCGTCTTGAGGAGGAGCGCACGGAAGTCCTTGGGCTTATTGACGCATATATGGAAATCACGTCGGTAATGGATGCGTCAGAGAGCCGGGCGGAGGCTTATGCGCTTATGCGCAGGTCGCTTGCTCGCTACGAAGCCCATCGCCGGATTAAGTTTCCGCGTTTCAGACTGATGTCAGGCAGGATGAACGAGTCGTGTCTGCGGGATATCGAGAAGTTCATGCGAAAGGAACATCTGATGGTGAGGAAATATCCGCAGATTAGCCAAGGAGCCGGACTTGAAGGGAGGACGCGACCCAAAGGGCCCAATACGATAAACGACCGCATGAAACTTCTGAAGGCCGTGATGACATGGGGTGTGAAGACGAGGAGGATTCCCAGCAATCCGTTTGACACTTTCGTGAGCGGCAGAATGTCTACGGCACACCTGTCTATCTCACCCTCGATGAGCGTAGGAGGGTAGAGCTTCATGATTTTTCCTATGATCCGCGCCTCGCTCTTCAGCGCGACATATTCATATTCCAGTGTTGTGTTGGATGCCGTGTATCGGATCTGATGCTGCTGACCACAGGCAATGTGGTTGACGGAGAACTGAATTATGTTGCAAGAAAGACCCGCGAGGGGAGGCCGGTGACAATAAAAGTCCCTCTTAACCGGACGGCAAAGATAATCCTTGAACGGTATGCAGACCATGACAGGGATACTCTTTTTCCGGCTGTCTATTCACGCATGGGCTACAACCGTGTGATAAAGGATATACTCCGTCTGGCCGGAATCACTCGTAAAGTTGTGGTCATCGATCCTCTCACGCGTGAGGCTGTGTGCCGCAGACTCTATGAGGTGGCGAGTTCACACATGGCCCGACGTACTTTCATCGGCAACATATTTAAGAAATTCAAGGATCAGAATCTTGTCAGTGAGCTGAGCGGACATGCTCCCGGCAGTCATGCGTTTGCCCGCTATCGCGAAATTGATACGGAGCTGAAGCGCGAGATGGTTGCTGCAATCGACTGAGACGGAAGAAATCGACAGTGGATATAAGAAAAAAGACAGTCACACTGCCAATAGGCAAGTAACTGTCTGATTTTTAGTGACTCCTACAGGATTCAAACCTGTAACCTTCTGATCCGTAGTCAGATGCTCTATTCAGTTGAGCTAAGGAGCCGTAATTCATTTTTATTTTGACTCTGCAAAGGTAGAAATAATTATTCATTGTGCAAAATTTTTTTGACGATTTTTCTCAATTTATCTTTCATGCTTGCTTTTCACGGTTAATTCATGTAATTTTGATTCCCCAAAACGCATAATTTCAGATTGCCAATTCCTATCAACAAACCAAATTCATTATATTATTAAGATTATGAGAAAGAGAGATTTTGTATCCATATTGCTATTACCGATACTCTTATTGCTGCCTTTCAGGTCAAACGCACAGTTTGTCGCTCATGGCAAAGCTGATAAATTTATTGAATCGGACGTGCATCTTCTTCTTGGTGGAAGTTATGCACGAACAATTATATGGATTCATATAGTGAGATTACAGACCTCAACAGTTCGATGGGCTTAGCTGGCATGGGGCTTGGTGTGAGCGTCAAGTTTAATCTTTCATCGTTTATCGGACTTGGAACCGAGCTTAACTATCTTAGAAATTCCGGCAAAATTAATATGGCTGTCACAGCCGACGGAAAGCCTAATGTCTCGAATGTATTTATCAAAAACAGCTACAGATCTTTAAATATCCCTGTCTATGTGAGCTTCGGTTTCAATGTGGCCAATAATGTCAGATGGAATGTCGATGGCGGTCTTTATTTTGATTTCGGCACGAGCGGTTCGCAAAAGACCACCATATATAATGCCACTGTAAATGACCTCGGCCAGCTTGTGACGGCCATCACAAATCTGAAAACAGATTACTATGACAATGACAAGGCATACCTGAATTCATATCGTAATTTCGATACGGGTCTCCATCTTGCCACAAGCATAAAATTCATGGACAAGATTTCGGTCGGGCTGAGAAGCCAGTTCGGTTTCCGCAATGTGGCTCAGAGCAACGGCATTGTGAAACCGACATCCCACAATATCCGGCTCTTTGCCACTATCGGTTACGTACTTTAAGATAAAAAACTCCCCGTCTGTCGCGGTTATTCCATAAGATCACGGAATATGTCGAAAGCCGCGAGAATTTGCGCTTCTGACGCTGTGCGGTCAATCAAAACCTGACCGGGCGATGACAGGAGCGTAAAATTTATGCTGTCGCAAGTGTCGTTTTTCTTGTCGTGACGCATATATTCAATCAGACTGGCATAGTCATCACAGGTGATTGAGGGCGTTCCGTAGCCCTGCTCCTTGAGATAGCGAGAATATCTGTAAAGTTCCTCCGACGGGAATGATTCAAGTGAATGGGATAGGATCATTTCGACAAGTATGCCGTAGGCCACGGCATGTCCGTGAGGAACCGGAGCGCCTTTGTGGATGGCAAGCGATTCGAAAGGCTGTCGTGTGTCCGAGATTCAGTGCACGCCTGATTCCTTTTTCACGTGGGTCTTCTTCAACGATACGTTCCTTTACCTTGACGCTCTTTCAAGGAGGGGGAGGAGGCGTTCGAGATTTGCGTCAAGGATATCGAATCCGAGCAGCTCGGTGTAGTCATTTTCGGATGACAGCAGACCATGTTTCAGCATTTCTGCATATCCCGATAGCATTTTCCTCTGCCGGAAGAGTTGAGAAGAGGAGGTTGATATGATTACTGCGTCGGCAGGGGCAAAAGCACCACCTCTTTAAAGACCTTCGAAATTGATGCCGGTCTTGCCTCCGACTGCCGCATCGACTGCCGCAAGGAGTGTGAGGGACGTTGATGAAACGTATGCCTCTCTTGTATGTTGCCGCTGCAAATCCGCCCATGTCTGTCACTACGCCACCCGCCGATGTTTATGGCAAGTGATTTTCTTGTAGCACCTTGGCTGATGAGTCCAGCCCAGATTTTTGTAAGCGAATCAAATATTCTTATTAGTGTCGCCCGGTTCGACGGCTATGACAGGATAGCTGAGTGCGAGTCTCGGAAGCACTTCGTGTTCGACATGCGTATCGTGATTATATGCACGCTTGAGGGCTGAGTTCGGTTACCAGACGGTCGATTGCTTCACTGACGGAGTTTGTGTAAAGTATTCTGCATGATGGTATGAGGGTTGAGTTTGTTGAGGATGCTGTTTTCTAGATAAAATTTTATTCAGGCTGTCTCTGCAGTCGGCGGTGTCTAAACTTCTTTTGTTACTGTCAGTATTGGACAGCAGCAGAGAGGGGAGAAGTCGTGCTAATTCAGGCATAGAGCTGAAAACGATTGCTGCTCCGGCTTCTTCGAGTGCTTCGCGTGGAATAGGCCCTGTGGTTACTCCGATTGTAAAAGCTCCTGAGCGGTCACCGCCTCGACCCCGAGCGGTGCGTTTTCGATGACTATGGCCTGCGATGGTCTTACATGTGCGAGCTGCATGGCCTTTATGAACGGTTCGGGATGGGGCTTGCCATGAGTGACATCGCGCGAGGTTATGATTTTGTCTTCATTTGAAGATTCCGGGAAATCAGCCGTGATGCGGTCTATGAGTGACCGCTGTCCAGACCCGGTTACAAGTACACGCTGTATGCCGGTCTCTTTCAGCGTGGTGTTGAGCATGTCGGCCGCTCCCGGCATCGGTTTTACAGGCGGGAGTTCCCTGAAATATTCGTTTTTAAGTCTATAGAGCGATTCTATTTCTTCATCTGTAGCCTCGCGTCCGAATGCTCTTTGAAACAGAGCGTTGATGGTCGATGCGCCTGTGCGTCCCTCGTAGAGATAAAATTCCTCGGGCGTGCATGCTACGCCGGCTTCGGTCATAAGCCCTGTACCATGCCTTGGTGTGGTTCGGCATCGAGTCATATAGTGTACCGTCCATGTCAATCAGAGCCGCGCGGGGAGTCAGACGTCCAAAATGATGGCGGTCAAGAAAACGTAGGATTTCATTGGAAAATGGAACGGGTGGTATCATTTCTTTGCTTTTTTATTTTTTGTTTTCTTCGTTTCGGGGATAATTGAGGCATGAATCGCGGTGTCGGGTGGCGCTATGAGTCCTTCCTGGATGAAATAGAGTGAATCTCTGCGTGAAATGGTGTCGGTTGTGCTACTGTCGCCGCCGTGCCGGAGTCAGGCAGTCCCGAAAAGTCAAGGCTTCCGATATTTGCGTCGCGCACTCCACGGCGGAAGATATTGCCGATTTCCCTGACGAGATTGATTCGGGTCGTGTCGGCGATGGCAACTGATTTAGGCATGTTTTTTTCGTTGAACTTGGCTTTCCCGAGCCGTATATTTTCATATCGTCGACATTGCCTGATATGTTTATTCCGAATTTGAACGGAAGGGTGATTTGAGGACCGCGATGTGGTATTTGAGATTCATCGCCATGTCGTTTGTACCCATGACTCCGAGGCGGTAGCGGTCAATGTCGAATATGAACGGAACATCTCAAGCTGAGAGTTCTGGACAATCATCTCGACATTCATACTGTGTCGATGACGTTTTTCTCTTTGTGCTTGAACATAAGCCATTTGCCAATTTTCTTAAATGTGGCTTCGTCAATCAGCACAAGGCTGTCGCCCGATAGCTTCAAGGCAGCCTTCAATGTTGGAATATCGATATTCATGCCGTCGCTTATACGGGTTGTAGCGCGATGTTGCATTGATGATTCCGTCGATTCCATAGAGCAGGGGCATAAGCGAGTCAATCGCGGGGACAAGTTCAAGGAATTGCTTGATATGGAAATCCTTGATTCCAATCCGAATGCAAACGACGCATCCTCTTTCGACGGAGCGGAATAAAGTGCATTTAGGTCTATTCCGCCGACATTTGTCGCTGCGGTCAGCTGTTCGAGATTGATTGCTCCTTTGTAGACATTAAGCCGGCCTTTGAAGTCGCGAAACATCAGGTTGGAATAGGCTATATGTTGTTTGCCTTGACATTGATATTTGCTTCTACGTTTGACGGATGACAAGGGTGGCCATCGTATCGGACGCGTTTGTCTCGACCGAGGATTGCATGGCTCTTTCATTATCCGACTCTTGGGCGATGAATATTCCGGTTGTGTCGCTTTCGGCAAAGGCTGCGCCGGCAAACACGGCTCCTGCTATTTCATTCACTTCTATGGTATCGCCGTCAAGAGTGAAATCGAGCCTGAGAGGCTGTTGGTGGTTGATTGATGTCAGCGCTTTTTTGATATTGCTTACGCTGCCGTTCATCACGAGGCTTGTATGCCCGGTGCGCAACCGGGTGTCGGTTATGGTCAGAGAGTCGGAATTGAACCTGATGTTCAGGTCGCTAAGGGTGTGCGTAGCGGGAAATAAGGGGTAAAGACTCTCATGCGTTCAGATTCAACAACGCCTCTTGCATCCCATCGGCGCAACAGGCGGCGCATCGAATTGTCGACGCTTATGTCGATAACCTCGCCTTCGGCCACAGCCACACTGTCGCTTGCAGAGAGTGTTTTCATTCTTGCCCGGCGTATTGCCCGAGCCATCGCTCTTAGTGAATCCTGTGGCAAGTCGGGATTAGCGACTGAAAGAGAGTCAATCAGCGGTGAGCGCCGTGGCCTTTGTGTGACAGCTGACGGATAGGCGGTCACGAGCAGAAGTGACTTTCCGAGTAGCGCCCTGTTGAGACGGTCACCATAGAAGGCACCGTCGGTAGCGAGTTGAGTACGAGCTGCGGTTTTGTCTTATCGTCTTTGTAGCGTCGGAGAGTCGCTCCGACAGTCGATTTGCGCAGGCGTATTCTTGTTGAGTCCTCGGTTGATCTGAACAGCAGTCTGTCACCACAATCGGCCGCCAATAGGGTTTGATTATGCTGGTGTCGGCTGACGATGAGGTGTTCTGGCATCCGACACCCATTTTCACTTCGGATGCCTGTAGAATCATGCCTGTGATTCCTGCTGATATTGTGTCGATTTTCAATGACGCGGTCAGAAGCGAGTCTACGCTGATATCTCCGCGAGTGAACGATGAGTTTGTCCCAAGTTTCAGCTCCATCGTCCGTGAATATAGTCGGCAGGAAGTTCTGGCATGGAAACTTGAGATTTCTAAGCGTAGCCTCTCCTGTCAGGCGTATTCGATGGAAGTTGTTTTGGTCAAGA
>NZ_CP039398.1 GCF_004803915.1 Duncaniella dubosii | reverse complement strand
TTTTTGTAATAAAAAAATGCCTCGTAAAGACATCTCATTATTATCACCGAGAGAACTAGCACTTACCGTTCTCTCTAAATTGCTATATCACATATAGCGACCAGATCCGTTGGTATGGAAGAAATCGTTTCCCATCATAGAAACATTCTTCAGTATTATCTAAATCAGGACATAGGTCAAACAAATACATCGAATATCACTGAATTCTCTATCTATGATATTCCTTGGGGGGATATTCTCGATGCTATTGCATCAAAAAACACTTTTTCTTAGCAAACAAATACATACTCATCAATTCTCAACACATGAGATCCGATACATTGTGTGCCTTGCTATGTGGATTATCCGGAAAAGAATATGGACTTATAACAGGATTTAAGAGCCAATACAACCTAAGTTGGTCTATCCGCAACAAATTTGGCATGGCTCCCAAGTCTACAAATCTTCGTATTTTCCTCCAAAAACTTTCAGATAGTCCATCTTATGAAAGTTCATCACCCTCTATTCCAAAATAAACCACCCCCCCATTTGTATATTATTAATTTTCAAATATTTACATCTCCAAAATCTTTAGATATGAAACTTTTTGATTTGGCATCTGAAAGTCCGTGGCAGTAATTTTGCAACATCAAAAAATCAATCAAAAACGGCATATCAAAATGACTAAATTTACTATCTCTTGTCATCGTAATGATAATGGCAGCATTTCAGGCGATGGCGCAGGAATCGAAAGACCAACACTCTCTTCTCAATCCATTAAATTGGAAATAACCCAATTAAGGACTCACAATACAGGAGTCCATCGCGCTCCTAAACATATTTCTATAGAAGCTTTCTATGATGCAGAAAGTAATTCTATAGACATATCCTACGACGGAGAAAATGATGGCGAGGTTTTCGTCTTATGGGTGAAAATTTAATTGGATATGACTCCACAATAAATACAATAATCCAACTGCCTTACGATTCTGGACAGTTTCATCTTGAAATCAGTGGTGAAACATGGATTGCACAAGGATTTATTTCATTGTAAATATCCTCTTCAGAAAGCGCCTGTTTTCAAAATCTAAACTAACATTAATCATATAAATAAAACTCTCGAATGAAACCAAATTTATCATTCTTCTTGAGTCGCATTATCTACCCTTTTGATAAGCCTCCTATCCTCTTGCACTAACGAAGCAAGATGGAATCACCCCAAACTATTTCAGAATCAGAAAACATTCTGATTGAATATGCTGATGCCCATAATCTTGGATTGGATTACATCAAGTCCGAGATACAGAATTCCCATGGCATTTGCGATAAAGAATTCATAGAATCTGCTTTTTGATTCTTTTATAATCATCCAATATGGCAAAAATGAAGCCTCTAAAATTTCCCGAGAACTAGCACCAATGAAAGATCTGATGTTCTGTTTGGAGACTCCACTCACATTGCAGACCAGAGGGAATAATGACAATATTGTCAACCAAGTAAATCCCATAGCGTATGAGGCGCTAAATGAATGTACTAAAAGAATCTCGGAAAAATTAGCTAATATTTCCGATGAAAACTTATTTGACAACAGTTCATTACTAAACGATCTTCATTCTCTTATCAATGACTATTACAATACCTATATTCAAAAGTACCCTTCAGACATCGATACCCAAGCGATTGCACAAGTTCTTGGTATTCTATATGGCTCAATCGAATATTGGACAAATTCTAATAATGTAAATTTTTGGTCTAATGTTGAGTTGGAAGGATATAGCAATTGTAGTGCTGGCAATGACCAATCAACACCACAAACAAGAGCTGATGAGAAAAAGAAAGATGATAAGACTCTTTCCAAAAGCGACTACATTATAACAGTAGCTTCAGCTGATGCAATAGGAGGACTCCTTAGTGGTCCTGGTGCAGTATTAGCATCCGGTGCTGCTGCATTATATTTCGATGTTGAATAAAAATTTAGGTAATTTAAGTTATGTAGGTGTACACCTACATAACTTAAATTACCTAAATCTCCACATACATAATCAATAATTTAAGTACATGACAAAAATTTGAAAACATCGAATTTAGTAGTATAAGCCGGACGCAGAAGTATGGTCGCAATCTCTCCAAACCATACTTGACAAGCGACTTTGCCTTTCTTCCATGTTTCAGAATCCTTATCGGTTTAATATTTATATCTTTATGTTCACCAACGAGATACGCCCATACAAGAGCCATGCAGACCATCGCCGTAAGACGAGCGATGCGGTTGATGTCGCGCAGGTGGGTGTCCTCGATGTTGAAGCCGGAGGATTTCATAGCTCTGAAGCATGTCTCAATCTGCCATCGTTGTTTGTAAGTGGCAACGGCCTCTTCGGGGCGGTTATAACAAATCAGAATTTGCAGTTCAGGCACGCCATCGGAGTTTTTCAGCAAGGCTCCGGAAATATAGACATATTCCCCTTTGAGGAGAAACAGCTTGTCGTAGACACGTTCCTGGCCGAGCTTAAGACCGTGAAACAGATGCCACGCCCTGACATCCTGGCAGGATTTGGGATTGCGCAACCAAAAATTCTGTTTAATCCGCAGATAGTATCGGATGCGTCTGTTGTTGAGATATTCGACCCATTCCTTGCCGACAAACTCGCGGTCGGCAACAAGAGAGTCGATACACTCGGCTCCGAACAATCGTATAAATCTATCAATCAGCCACGTCCGTTCTTTCCAATTGGAATTGCCGCGTTTGTCGAGCATGGTAAAGAGCAGAGGAAAGGCAACACCCTTGTAAGTGACACCAAGCATAAGGATATTGATGTTGACCTCACCGAATTTCCAGTTGGTGCGGTCAAGGCTCAGGACCAGTCCTGTCTTGACGGGCAGAAGAGCAAATATCACTTTGGCGATAAGGTCAAGGTTGAGGGCATATCCGGCAAGGAACCTTTGCAGACGGCGCAGGTTGGAATCACGCTCCACACACGTAGGCATTGCAGATGCTATCTTGTGGAGACTGACTGTCTGCACAACGCAAAGTGCCTGAAGAACAAACGCAAGCAATTTTATGCGGGCAAGATTCATTACCGAGCCAAGATGCTCTTGCATAATCGGGACAATTTGATTAACTTTGCCATTGTCCCTGAGAGTTGTCGTAACTTTCATGGAAAAAGCGGTCAAACTTTTCTTTAAAGTTACTAATTTTCAGGGACTTTTACAAGTAATAACTAATTAAAAATCAATCATATAACTGACAAAAATTAATTTTTGTCATCTACTAAAATCAATAATATGAGAATCATTATTAATTGCGGTTATAACCATTCTTTATCGAAAATCATTATCTTAAAGAATGGACAACATGCTACCACTTATTCACCTAATGAGGGTGTGTATGAATTAGATGCTAAGGAAGGTGATTCTATTTCAATAAAACTACGTTTTCTTGATTTTTTTTCACCAACAATCTATACCTTTAGATATAACGCTAATCATAACATTCTCTATCTAAAGCCATCTAATATATATAATATATGGGATTTATACACATGTATTATATTACCCTATGTCTGCTTATTTTTACTTGCTTTAAAGTCAATTTTCACTACTGAAATCTATAGCTATTTTTGTGCTGGAATCATAACAATGACAGCACTGTCCTTAATTTGTCTTAAAACAATTGACTACATTCCTTATATACGAAGAAATATATTTACTCACTATTTCATATAACTTCTCTTATAGTCAAAATCGACCGTTTTTGAGACAATCTAAAAGGCTGGTTCCCGGTATCGAGGAGCCAGCCTTTTTACGTTTCAAAAGAAGTATCAAAATCAACTTCTCAAAAAACTACTAATAAATAGGTAATGAGACATTATCACTTGTCTCTGTAATGTCCTTTCAATGAGATAACGGTAACAAACACCTTCTCATCCTCTATGGTGTAAATCAACCTGTCGCCTTTCGTTATTCTACGACTCCATTTGCCGGACAATTCACCTTTGAGTTGTTCGACCTGTCCAGTACCTGTCTTTGGATGTTCCTGAAGCTCTGTGAACAAATCCGCTATCTTTTTAAGCGTTTTCTTCTGTCCAGATTTCCTCCATTCATTCAAATGGACTTTCGCTTCGTCTGATAAGATCAGCTCGTAAATCATACCCCCAACAAATCCCTTATTTCATCCATAGAATACGCTCGACATCTTCCGGCCTTTATATCCTCGATGCCACGCCTAACGGATGCCATGTTTTCCGGGTCGTCAAACCACGGATCTCCGGAGGGAGAGGGATTTTCACTAACTTCCACAGATACCGAGTTCGCCTTATTTATAAGGATCGTCTCAATGAAGTTCTTCAGACTCCTGCCTTGTGCCACTGCCATAATGGATAACTTTTGCAGCGTATCGACAGGAAGATCGATGTTCTTGCGCTTGATATTTATTGCTGTTGCCATAGTCTTTTTGGTTTTACGATGCAAAGATATAAAATATATACAATATACACAATTTGATAACAAGAAATGTTCAATACCGATGTTTTATTGTTTTATTGTTTTATTGTTTTATTGTTTTATTTATATAAATATTCCTATGTATCAACAACATAGCTAAAATAATAAACCATTCCAAAAATCGACTTATTTCCATAAGTGGACTTTTTTACCACTTGTGGAAATAAGTCGATTAGTACTCCACCGAGTATCCCAACACGGATATTCGGCTATAAGTGGGTAGAATTGCATACTTATAGCCAAATATCGCCTCTTTATTATCACGATAAGACTTGACTCAAATTTACCACCAACCTCTGAATATACCACCTCAAAAGTGGTATATATTCCAACGATATACCAGATACCGGGTATCATATAGAAAATATTTTATATAGAAAAATTTTTCTATATCTCTATAATAAGCAACCTACTCCTTGAATTTACATCGTTTAAGGAAGGAACAAGTCATCAAGCTCCACGAATGAGTTAATCTCATATTTTTGTGGATTATCAACAATTCCTGAAACTGTTATCATCGTAAGGTGTACAGCTTTCTTAGGTGCTACTTCTTCTTGATACCGTCCCTGTCTCATATGAAGATCCTCCATATATTCCGATGTAATGGCAAATGGTTTTGTTGAGAACTTTGCCTCACACAGATTCACGACATCATCCGCGCGATCTATAACCATATCTACTTGCATTCCGGGATAGCCATGTTCTTTATCTGGTTCTGCACTCCATGCATACCAACTTGTGTATACTCCAGATATTCCCAATGCCTTCGCTATCTGATTTCTATGCTGAAAGCAGACTCGTTCAAATGCCAATCCACTCCATGCTGAATGAGCATGAGTCTTGACATAAGTACTCCAATAATTTGATTCCACTTCCTTCTTAAGAATAAATTCATGATAGAACAGTACGAAATTATCAATTAATTGATACGTTGCATCTCTCTTTCTCTTGTTCGGTTGACTGACCTTCTCAATGAATCCACATAATTCCAGATTCTTAAGAATTGTAGATAATCTGCCAGATAGCTTATAACCTGATAATTCAGAAATCTCCTTTAGACTTAATCCTTTTTTCTTCTGAGATAGGCTGTTGATAACAGCCTCATATGCTTCCGGATGAGAAAATAGTGATGAAAATAATGCACCATACTCCTCTTTCATCTCTGCTCCACGCCTGAAAAAAAGTCTATCGACATTTGAAGGAAGGCTCTGTTCCTTCTTGAATTTAGTCCAATAATGGGGAATACCTCCTAAGATCATATAGGCTTCAACAATCTGTTTTCTGTTCCATCCAAGATTCATACTTTTACATAATTGTTCGCATTCCGTCAAACAAAACGGATATACAGGAATACGCTTGGTAATGCGATTATACAGACCTCCATGATTTCTGAATACCTTGTTGAACATCCAGGAAGTTGCACTTCCACAAATAATTAACACGATGTCCTCTGTCCATCCGGCCCATCTGTTCCAAAAGTTACCCAATGCTTCTACAAATCCGGCTCTCGGTACATCCATCCAAGGTAACTCATCAAGGAATACCACCTTCTTCCTATTGACCAAAGAGTCAGTCTTAACAGATTCAAGAAGATGTTGTAATTGATAAAAAGCTTCTATCCAATTTTTAGGTTTAGGACACTTCCGCAAACCTTGATTTATCAGGGCCATATGAAAGGCTTCTAGTTGTTCTTTATTATTTTTATTTTCCAACCCAGTGTACTGAAAAGCGAATTGTCCTTTGAAAGCCTTGTTTACCAGATATGTTTTCCCAACCCTACGGCGCCCATATATGGCAACAAATTCTGATTCTCTTGAATTTACAGCATCAAGAAGAATCCTCAATTCTTCTTGCCGCCCTATTATATTTTGATATCTTGTTTCCATTTCAATGCAAAGTTAATAAAAATATTCATTTGAGCGTTCATTATCTTCGTTAATTTCTTACTTAATGAACACACAAATAAGATTGTGAATATTTTTAATTACCTTTGCAACTAAAAAATATGATTATAGGCTACGCAAGAGTATCGACCACCGGGCAGAACCTCGAGGGGCAGACAGATCTGCTCACTCAGAACGGATGTGAGCGGATATACAGTGAGAAGATCTCCGGAGTAAAAAATGAGCGTCCGCAACTTGACAGGATGATGGACTCACTCCGTTCCGGAGACACCGTGATAATAACGGAACTTACCCGGCTGGGGCGTTCCGTCAAGGAATTGCTCTCAATCATCGAGAGAATACATGAAGCCGGAGCGTCGATAAAATCACTGAGAGAGACATGGCTCGACACCACCACACCACAGGGTAATCTGCTGCTCACAATCTTTGCCGGACTCTCACAGTTTGAGAGAGATCTCACACGGCAGCGCACAAGGCAAGGACTTGAAGCTGCGAGGGCAAGAGGACGAAAGGGAGGCAGACCAAAGTCTGATGAAAGCAAAGTATCTACCGCTCTGAAGATGTACGACTCAAAGCTGCACTCGATAGATGAGATAACCAAGGCAACCGGAATCAGCCGGGCAACCCTTTACAGAGCCATCGACAAACGCAAGAAAACAACTTGATTCAGCTTGCTGTCCTGCATCGGCTCTAATCATGGAAGCGCACCTGTCCTTGACTGGTGCGTATTAGGCTACGCACCTACGGTTTATACGGCGAGCCGACTGTAAGGACGCATTATCCCTACATTCGCCTTCCCCTGCTTTTCTTCGGAGGTTCCTGAGTCTGTCCGGTGTCCGGCTTTTGTGTCTGCTGCTTCCTTTTCTCTTCCTCCTGACGCTGCTTTATTCCAAGTGCAGCCTTCACCTTTGCCCAAATATCCCGGAAGAAATCGGAGATACGCTTACCGCACATGGAGATGAACGAGTCTTCTCCATGTCCTTCAATCCTCACGGAGATATTATCGGCATATTCCTCCGGAATCCTCTTTCCTGTCGCCGGATCCATAAACGGATATTTCTTCCATGTCAAAGTCTGACCCGAAAGAATGGCATCCTGATAATCCGGATCTTTAATCTCAATCGACACAAGTTCCCTTATCAACCGGGCTTCAAGAGGATGTCTGCGTTCAAGTGCGGTCTGTGTACCAGACACGGTCTCCTTCAACTGTTGCAGTTCCCGTTCCGCCTTCTCTCTTCCGGCTTTCTCATGCCGAGTGGTAGCGGCTTCTCTCTCCAGTGCGGTGGCGTTGCCGGACACGAGCAACTTCAGCTCCGCATTCTCCTTTGCAAGCCTCTCCACCTCTTTCTTGGCAAGGAAACTTATCGAGGCGTTGTTTATCCTATCCAATGCCTCCTTCTCAACCTTGGCAACCTCTTTCTCCCTGCTGTCCGCCGCCTGAAGAAGACGGTCAGCGGACTCTATGCGACCCTCGGCATATTCTCCGGCTTCTGTGTAAGTGTCGAGCCTGTCCTGCGCCTTCACTATCAACGGAAGAAGTTTGTCGAGCTGCTGCTGTTGTCGCGCTATCTCATTTTTCTTTTCAGTGAGTTCACTCCTAGTCTCGTTCAGTTCCTTTTCCTGCTCCCGGATCTGACTGTCCTTTTTAAGAATCTCCCTGTTCTTCTCCTTCACCAGATCCTCCTGTCCGGCTAGTTCCTTGAGCAATTCGTCCAGCCGCCCGCGTTGCAGCTCGTATTGCTCCTTATAATACTGGGCAAGATCCTTGTGCCTGGCAGGACTTCCTTCCTCACCTCTCTCCAGTCCGAAAGGCGCCATCGCAACAGCATACTCTGTCTGCCGCCTTTTCAGATCCCATTGGGTCATGACATCATCGGCACACAGCCGCAAGGTCTCCACTGTCGCCTTTTTCTTGTAGCGGCGTTTCTTCTTCGGGACTTCCTCACCATTCTTCTCTGCTTTCTCCTTATCCTTGGCGGCTCTCTTTTTTGTAGTCCTCTGCTTCTTGCTCTCTCCGGACACAACAGGAACAAGAGACACATGAAGGTGCGGAGTCTCCTCGTCCATGTGCAGAACCGCACTCACGATGTTTTCCTTGCCATGTTCTTTCTGCGCCCACTTGATTGACTCCCGGCACCATTCCATAAGCCTGCCCTGCTCGATGATCTCAGCCATACCCTCTACCGATGCGCTCATGCGGATCTCGATGCAGCATATCTGACCTTTCCGGATCTTGCGCTCGTATTCATTGCCGTCGGCATCCTTCTGATGACGGACAGCATCAAGCCTTTTCTCGATGGCTGCGCTGCGGCCAATCTCCCGGGCTTCCTTTATAAACTCCTTGTTATGTCTGGTAAGGTCTCTGCGCTTGATGTTGTACGGCACATGCTCCGTTCCGTCCGCCTTCTTCCTCTCGATATGGGTGGAGTAGGACACCGGTGGACCGTAGCATTTCTCATAATGGCAGACTGTATAGTGGCTCATATATTTTCAGTGGAAGGTGGACGGAAACGGAAGGGAAGGGATGCAAGGGGAACGGCGGCCGCAGAGCTGTTCCCTTTGCCGGAGAGTGCAGAGAGAGGGTCACTCTCTGCCCGGGGGTGACGGGGGCTGGAAGCCCTTGTCCGAGGGTCCGGGAAGGGTCATCCCGGCGGTGGGGTTCAAAGGGGAGAGGACACTCCCCTTGTGGGGGTTGTAGGGGGCGAAGCCACATGCCTTAATAGGGTTAAATATAGCATCCCAACGGAGTGGATGCGGTGGCTTCGCCAATATTTTGCCCTATTAAGCTATGGCAAATTTAAAAAATTTGCTCTCGCGCAAGCGATGGAACCGCCTGAAACAACTGACCTCCGGAGGATACCTGTGCTATTCCTCTACCTTGCCGTATCCCATTTTGACACGGTTACTCACAAGCAAATACCCACTGAAAAAGCGGTCGAGTATGTTGTTGATTGTGGATGTGATCGTAGCGTGTGGGACACCACTTCCGGCGTTCATATCCTTAATCATCTTCACGAACTTCGGGGCGATTGGAACCTGCGGGAACTTCATCGAGGAAGATCGGTACACCATAGGGGAGATATATCCCTCTATGAAATCAGCTTCTGTTGTTTCCAAAACAGTTCCGCGCTTTGACAGCACGAACAGAGCCTCTGCCTCACTTGCCAGCTTCGGTCCCTCAGGGGGAGAAAGCAGGCTTAAATTCAACGTGTTTTCCATAGCATATATGGTTCTCTCGGAGAATATGCCATCCTTGTTCATCTCTATCTCAATGACCTTTCTTGGATCTTTCTCGAAAGATTTTCTGACTGCTAAAAGATCAACCTTTTCTTCTTCTGTTTCATCCATTGATAAAGCATTTGTTATTTGTTTTGAAAATTCATATTTCTGAAAATTATTTTACCTGAACATTCTGGCATAAATATTTCCTTACAAATAACATTCATACTATGGTTATAGTTCTTGAAGATAACTATGAAACGGACTCGCAAGCCTAACAATAAAAAATATATATATTGTTTTATTTATTTAATGTTTTATTGTTTTAGTGGTTCCTGCACGGCAGAATCCCACCACCGGGTAACAGTAGGTCTTGAGAGTCCTGTCTCCCGGGCACACAAAGATTTATTCTTGCTATCCGGATTCTTCGCTCGCCACTCTTTTATGATAGAGGCATGAGGACTATTATCCGCAGTTGCAATCTTTCGTCCATTCCCTTTTCTCCATGTGCCATCAGGATAATCTACTTCTTGAAGCATTCTAATTCTTCGTAAATGGACATTCTGCTCTCGTCCATTACGTCTATTTCTTTCTACTTTTATACCTGTGGTTGTCTCAATAACCCTAAGCGGCCACTTGTTATATTCCTCGTCATAGGCTCTCATGGCATCGTTTACATCATCCTCCGTAAAGGGATTATCCACTGTCTCAGTCTTGCGGTCAAAAGCCGGAACCAAGGATAGGGCATCAGCAAGGACTTCATCACGGGGTACGCTACATTTGACAGCATAGACAACCAATGTAAGAATGCACCAGTACCGATGATGCACTTCCACCTGCTGACCGTCTTTAAGGATATTCAACCACCAATCATATAATCCACGATTGAGTTGCCACTTCTTGCCCACTCTCCTGCGTCCTATGACACGGGAGGCATACCACTCCGGCCATCGTTCCTGCGCCTCTTTCAGCGTCACACGGGACGGATTATGCGGAGTCTTATCTGTCAACTGTCCGAGTTCTTCATCAGACAATCCGAAAGCACGCCCTAAAAAACTGTTCAGTTCCTCCGGCGTGTGCATGGGCGCGGAACGGTTCCAGAATGCCCGGATAGGTTTGCCGAACTTTGTCTTGGTTCCCGGCACACGGAAGCCCTGTACCACACTCTGAACCTGCGCCCTCTCCGCACCAAGTTTTGACACGAGCCACACAATCTTGGTCAAACCTCGTTTCATCTTGTTCAAAGCATCAAGGCGAGTGGCGAACATTTCAATAGGACGCTTCAACAGGTAATACACATGAATCCCATGTCCGGAATTGACTATGATATTGGCAACAGGATAAACCCCCGTTGTCATACCACGCAACAACATCCGGACCTCGTGCATACTCACACCGTCAAGATCTATCGCAAAGGCATAAAGAAACCGAGCGTTCCTATAAGAGTTGGTACGCCCTACATAAGTCACCGGGGACAATATCGCAAAGTCCCGCCCATTGAGGAAACTCAGACTCTCGCCATCATCCTTCAGCAACAACCTATGCCTATTCTTTTTTCCATCCTTGTAGAACACCACAGGATTATATCTCCACATACGATAACCACTATAGTCTATCTTCTCTGACTGTACATCATCTGAATTGGAGGACTCTGACCTCAAAGCCTTGTTCCGAATCTTCTGCTTCAACCACAACTGATATTCATAACTCTGTACTTCCTCAAAAGGAATAATCCCCTCACCCTGTTCAAAGGCTTTCCTCTCAAACAACAACTCGACAAACTCATCAGGATAAAGCTCCGACAATTCATAATGCTCCCCACACTGAAGGTAATCGGATTTACGCTCAAACTCCTGCTCCAACACATCCACAGAAACACGGTTCAGCCTACCATGATAATCCGACCAAGCCTGAAGAAACTCCCGGTACTCATCCGCAGAAAGAGTATCGAAATCAAAATTATTCAAGTCAACCTTACTAAAATCTATACTCATAATCTAAAAATTTGAACAGGGGGGCACTCGTTCCTCGTGCCCCGTTGGGGGGCGTATATTATCAATACAATTTCTTTTACAGTTTTACAAAAATAGACATTTCTCCCGACATACACAAATCTGCTCCTATTTCATATCGAGAAAGTATTAGAATTTAATTGGAGCGACCGCATTTGTGGCCGCTCCAATTAACAACAATATAAATTGTTTTATTTATTCAATTATATATTGAAATATTTTTATATTGTCATTTTACCCTTTGAGAAACATACTCCTTCAATGCTGTCGTTATGATCTCCTTTTGAGTTGTGCGCTCAACCACGGCAAGCATCTTTATTTCCTGGGCAAGTGAGTCCGGAAGTTTGAATGTCACACATATCTCCGGTTCTCCGGAGTTGACAGACGGTCTTCCCGGTCTGCGCTTATCGGATTGTCCCGGTATTTCAGGTGCCACTTCTTTTGGCATTTCGACAGGGGCAACAGCCGAATTAGTAGATACTGATTCAGCCTCCTTGCTCAAGCCTGTCACTGTACCAAGCAATCCTGATGTCAATGTCTTTTTTGCCATACTTTTTATATTGTTTTATTTGTATATTGCTATACTTATTTATTTTTATATTGTTTGATTGTCTATCTCTTTTGCGAGTGCTCTATAATCCTCCGCAACGGTGGATCCCGGAGCATAGTCCAAAACACTTTGACGATAGGTCGGAGCTTCTGCCGCCGACACACATGTTCTTACATAGGTCTTGTAGATCTTATCTCCATACTTTTCACGAATAGCCTCGATAACCGCATTATCAAGTTTGCGCCGATTGTACTTGGCGATTATGATGCCCGAAACATGAAGTCCCTTGTTGATGCTTTGAGCGATGTCTCCTATCATTTCATCGAGCATTACCAATCCTCGGAGAGGGAGAGTTTCCGCACAGATTGATATGATCACACTGTCAGCGGCAGTGAGAGCATTGATTGTCACCAAACCAAGAGCCGGGGGAGTATCTATAATTATATAGTCATACCCAGCCTTCAGTTCATCAAGGATATTCTTCAGAATCTGTTCCCGGGCAATCTTATTGCTGAACACCATATCTGCTCCGGCGAGATCTATGTGGGATGGTATCAAATCAAGGTTCTCCGATATGTGCATGATTGGTGCCGGAGCACCTTTCATTGCATCATAGATTGAAGCCTCTATCTTGCTTTCATCAGTGAAACTGCTCGTAAGGTTCGCTTGTGGATCTACATCCACCAACAATACCCGACGGCCCATTTTTGCCAAGGCTGCGGCAATATTTACGCAACTCGTTGTTTTAGCCACACCACCCTTGTGGTTGGCTATCGCTATTATTTTCGCCATGTCCAATTTGTTATTCGGTCAAGTTCCTCGATAGCCTCTGCCTGAGCAATTACTTTCCTGAGGACTTCACACACGTTATCTTCCAGGGTTGCCCCAAGACGGTGCAGTTGATTGAGATGGTGCTCCAACGCCTCATGAGCATTGGCGACACTCACCTCATTCTGCTGCAATATCCTCTTGAGTTCTTCCACTCTATCTTCGGCCATTTATATTGCTATATTTATTTAATGTTTTATTTTTATATTGTTTTATTGTCGCAAAGTTAGTGATTATTTTCCAATCTACAAAATGAAAATAAAAAAGATTCATTCATTCGTAAAACGGCTGGAGTTTGCCTAATATCAGAGGCTTACCATGATTTTAGATGTCAAGAAATATTGATGAAGTGAAAAATTTTTAGTAATTTTGCAGTCTCAATCGCCCAATTAAAGCTGTCTTTCAGTTTGTATCACTTGTTGCCATAAGCTGAAATACGATATCCGGGTATATAAGCAAAATAGTAACATTGTAAGATTTTATGAAATTCCTCCATAATATCCTTGTACTCATGCTACTATCATTAGCTTGTAGTACTATTTCTTGTTCTGGTACAAAGGAACAAGAAACGCTTAATCGTGCAGAAGCATTGATGGAGTCCCATCCAGATTCAGCGTTGATAATATTATCTACCATAGATAAGGGGCAATTATCAGACAAAAACCAAAAGGCAAAATACGCTCTTCTGATGTCAATGGCTCTCGATAAGAACTATATCGACACCACAACATTTGATGTGCTTCAACCTGCCTGTGATTACTATATAGAGAAAGGCACACCAGATGATATGCTCCGGACTTACTATTATCGTGGTCGCATATTTCAAAATCAGGGGGATCATGATAATGCCTTGAATTCATTTTCTAAAGGCCTTGACAACCCTCACTTAACAGACTCCCTGACTATAGCTCGAACTTTAGTTGCTATTGGATACATCTATAATGAATTATTCGACATCGATAGCTATGTCTCTTACTCTTTGAAAGCAGCTGATATCTATAATGGTTTGGCTTTTAGGAATCAGGAACTAGACTGCTTATTCAAAGCATTAGACGGAGCTATAATCTTGGGAAATCAATCTATTGGCGACAGTATAATAAATTCTATTGAACATTTTTCGTCGTTAGATAGTATCTCAAAGAAGTCCTTAACACGACTTCAATTATCGTATGCCTTAAAATTTGGGGCTACTGATGATATAAAAGGCCTAATACATGAGCAAGAAGAAAATTTAAGTTCACTGAATGATGCACTTAACCTTGCGTTAGCTTATAATAAGGTTGGCAACGACAATAAAGCCTTTCAGTTACTGAACATTGTTAAAAACAGTGGTCTTCCATATGACACGCTTAGGCATTTATCAATATCAGTACCCATTTTTGAAGGTTTAGGAAATTACAAAGACGCTTTATCGTTGTATAAACAATACAGTCACAAGCAAGACTCTATTGATTTCCTTAAATTTGAACAAGCCTCACGTTCTATAGTAGAAAAACATAGAATAGAGCTTCAAGCACAAAAAGATGCCAGACATAAATCTCGAATTATATGGGGGTGCTTCGGAGGGATTGCAGTCCTTTCTATGGGAATTTTAATACTGTGTTTACTTGTTCGTAGTAATAGGGCAAAGAAAGAACTTGCTCTTGAAAAAGTAAGGACTAAGGAGGCCGAAAACGCCAAACTAAAATCTGAAAAAGATAATTTAGCTCTCGAGAATAGGAATCTTCAATTGGAACGAGACAAGAAAGCACTCGAAGCCGAGAATTTAGCTCATAGAGTGGAAGCTCTAGAAAATGAAAGTGATAGTCTCAAAGCTCTAATTAACAGCAGAGAAGAACTCCCCATGGAAGTTCAAAGAGAAATAAAAGTCCGCATTGAGATGCTGAATTCACTACTAGCCAGTTACATTACTAATAACGACCAATATGAGAAGCCTTACGATGTCTGGATTAAGGAGCTTACCGACAACAAGGATGAATTCATGAACTCTAACAGATTGGCTTTTCAGGTTTCTCATCCACGATTCATACAGTATTTTGAAGATCACAACTTGACCACCGATGAGATTAATTACGTATGTCTTTACGCAATTGGATTGAGAGGAAAGGAAGTGGGTAATTACATGAATAAGCGTAGCCATGTTAATACGAGTAGTGCCATCCGTAAGAAATTAGGTATTGACAAGCACGAAACCAATATTGGTATATATGTGCGAAAACTTCTCAAAAATTTATAATGTAAGCCTTGATTCTGAAAGTAAATATTATCATATTCCAAAATTTCCACTTTCACACAGTCTATATTTATAGTTATTAGAATCTTACATAGCATACAGCTGAAACTTTTATTTTTTTAATGAATGTTTTGTGAGGTATTTTTGTAATAAAAAAATGCCTCGTAAAGACATCTCATTATTATCACCGAGAGAACTAGCACTTACCGTTCTCTCTAAATTGCTATATCATATAGCGACCAGATCCGTTGGTATGGAAGAAATCGTTTCCCATCATAGAAACATTCTTCAGTATTATCTAAATCAGGACATAGGTCAAACAAATACATCGAATATCACTGAATTCTCTATCTATGATATTCCTTGGGGGGATATTCTCGATGCTATTGCATCAAAAAACACTTTTCTTAGCAAACAAATACATACTCATCAATTCTCAACACATGAGATCCGATACATGTGTGCCTTGCTATGTGGATTATCCGGAAAAGAATATGGACTTATAACAGGATTTAAGAGCCAATACAACCTAAGTTGGTCTATCCGCAACAAATTTGGCATGGCTCCCAAGTCTACAAATCTTCGTATTTTCCTCCAAAAACTTTCAGATAGTCCATCTTATGAAAGTTCATCACCCTCTATTCCAAAATAAACCACCCCCCCCATTTGTATATTATTAATTTTCAAATATTTACATCTCCAAAAATTCTTTAGATATGAAACTTTTGATTTGGCATCTGAAAGTCCGTGGCAGTAATTTTGCAACATCAAAATCAATCAAAAACGCATATCAAAATGACTAAATTACTATCTCTTGTCATCGTAATGATAATGGCAGCATTTCAGGCGATGGCGCAGGAATCGAAGACCAACACTTCTTCTCAATCCATTAAATTGGAAATAACCCAATTAAGGACTCACAATACAGGAGTCCATCGCGCTCCTAAACATATTTCTATAGAAGCTTTCTATGATGCAGAAAGTAATTCTATAGACATATCCTACGACGGAGAAAATGATGGCGAGGTTTTCGTCTTTATGGGTGAAAATTTAATTGGATATGACTCCACAATAAATACAATAATCCAACTGCCTTACGATTCTGGACAGTTTCATCTTGAAATCAGTGGTGAAACATGGATTGCACAAGGATTTATTTCATTGTAAATATCCTCTTCAGAAAGCGCCTGTTTTCAAAATCTAAACTAACATTAATCATATAAATAAAACTCTCGAATGAAACCCAAATTTATCATTCTTCTTGGAGTCGCATTATCTACCCTTTTGATAAGCCTCCTATCCTCTTGCACTAACGAAGAGCAAGATGGAATCACCCCAAACTATTCAGAATCAGAAAACATTCTGATTGAATATGCTGATGCCCATAATCTTGGATTGGATTACATCAAGTCCGAGATACAGAATTCCCATGGCATTTGCGATAAAGAATTCATAGAATCTGCTTTTGATTCTTTTATAATCATCCAATATGGCAAAAATGAAGCCTCTAAAATTTCCCGAGAACTAGCACCAATGAAAGATCTGATGTTCTGTTTGGAGACTCCACTCACATTGCAGACCAGAGGGAATAATGACAATATTGTCAACCAAGTAAATCCCATAGCGTATGAGGCGCTAAATGAATGTACTAAAAGAATCTCGGAAAAATTAGCTAATATTTCCGATGAAAACTTATTTGACAACAGTTCATTACTAAACGATCTTCATTCTCTTATCAATGACTATTACAATACCTATATTCAAAAGTACCCTTCAGACATCGATACCCAAGCGATTGCACAAGTTCTTGGTATTCTATATGGCTCAATCGAATATTGGACAAATTCTAATAATGTAAATTTTTGGTCTAATGTTGAGTTGGAAGGATATAGCAATTGTAGTGCTGGCAATGACCAATCAACACCACAAACAAGAGCTGATGAGAAAAAGAAAGATGATAAGACTCTTTCCAAAAGCGACTACATTATAACAGTAGCTTCAGCTGATGCAATAGGAGGACTCCTTAGTGGTCCTGGTGCAGTATTAGCATCCGGTGCTGCTGCATTATATTTCGATGTTGAATAAAAATTTAGGTAATTTAAGTTATGTAGGTGTACACCTACATAACTTAAATTACCTAAATCTCCACATACATAATCAATAATTTAAGTACATGACAAAAATTTGAAAACATCGAATTTAGTAGTATAAGCCGGACGCAGAAGTATGGTCGCAATCTCCTCCAAACCATACTTGACAAGCGACTTTGCCTTTCTTCCATGTTTCAGAATCCTTATCGGTTTAATATTTATATCTTTATGTTCACCAACGAGATACGCCCATACAAGAGCCATGCAGACCATCGCCGTAAGACGAGCGATGCGGTTGATGTCGCGCAGGTGGGTGTCCTCGATGTTGAAGCCGGAGGATTTCATAGCTCTGAAGCATGTCTCAATCTGCCATCGTTGTTTGTAAGTGGCAACGGCCTCTTCGGGGCGGTTATAACAAATCAGAATTTGCAGTTCAGGCACGCCATCGGAGTTTTTCAGCAAGGCTCCGGAAATATAGACATATTCCCCTTTGAGGAGAAACAGCTTGTCGTAGACACGTTCCTGGCCGAGCTTAAGACCGTGAAACAGATGCCACGCCCTGACATCCTGGCAGGATTTGGGATTGCGCAACCAAAAATTCTGTTTAATCCGCAGATAGTATCGGATGCGTCTGTTGTTGAGATATTCGACCCATTCCTTGCCGACAAACTCGCGGTCGGCAACAAGAGAGTCGATACACTCGGCTCCGAACAATCGTATAAATCTATCAATCAGCCACGTCCGTTCTTTCCAATTGGAATTGCCGCGTTTGTCGAGCATGGTAAAGAGCAGAGGAAAGGCAACACCCTTGTAAGTGACACCAAGCATAAGGATATTGATGTTGACCTCACCGAATTTCCAGTTGGTGCGGTCAAGGCTCAGGACCAGTCCTGTCTTGACGGGCAGAAGAGCAAATATCACTTTGGCGATAAGGTCAAGGTTGAGGGCATATCCGGCAAGGAACCTTTGCAGACGGCGCAGGTTGGAATCACGCTCCACACACGTAGGCATTGCAGATGCTATCTTGTGGAGACTGACTGTCTGCACAACGCAAAGTGCCTGAAGAACAAACGCAAGCAATTTTATGCGGGCAAGATTCATTACCGAGCCAAGATGCTCTTGCATAATCGGGACAATTTGATTAACTTTGCCATTGTCCCTGAGAGTTGTCGTAACTTTCATGGAAAAAGCGGTCAAACTTTTCTTTAAAGTTACTAATTTTCAGGGACTTTTACAAGTAATAACTAATTAAAAATCAATCATATAACTGACAAAAATTAATTTTTGTCATCTACTAAAATCAATAATATGAGAATCATTATTAATTGCGGTTATAACCATTCTTTATCGAAAATCATTATCTTAAAGAATGGACAACATGCTACCACTTATTCACCTAATGAGGGTGTGTATGAATTAGATGCTAAGGAAGGTGATTCTATTTCAATAAAACTACGTTTTCTTGATTTTTTTTCACCAACAATCTATACCTTTAGATATAACGCTAATCATAACATTCTCTATCTAAAGCCATCTAATATATATAATATATGGGATTTATACACATGTATTATATTACCCTATGTCTGCTTATTTTTACTTGCTTTAAAGTCAATTTTCACTACTGAAATCTATAGCTATTTTTGTGCTGGAATCATAACAATGACAGCACTGTCCTTAATTTGTCTTAAAACAATTGACTACATTCCTTATATACGAAGAAATATATTTACTCACTATTTCATATAACTTCTCTTATAGTCAAAATCGACCGTTTTTGAGACAATCTAAAAGGCTGGTTCCCGGTATCGAGGAGCCAGCCTTTTTACGTTTCAAAAGAAGTATCAAAATCAACTTCTCAAAAAACTACTAATAAATAGGTAATGAGACATTATCACTTGTCTCTGTAATGTCCTTTCAATGAGATAACGGTAACAAACACCTTCTCATCCTCTATGGTGTAAATCAACCTGTCGCCTTTCGTTATTCTACGACTCCATTTGCCGGACAATTCACCTTTGAGTTGTTCGACCTGTCCAGTACCTGTCTTTGGATGTTCCTGAAGCTCTGTGAACAAATCCGCTATCTTTTTAAGCGTTTTCTTCTGTCCAGATTTCCTCCATTCATTCAAATGGACTTTCGCTTCGTCTGATAAGATCAGCTCGTAAATCATACCCCCAACAAATCCCTTATTTCATCCATAGAATACGCTCGACATCTTCCGGCCTTTATATCCTCGATGCCACGCCTAACGGATGCCATGTTTTCCGGGTCGTCAAACCACGGATCTCCGGAGGGAGAGGGATTTTCACTAACTTCCACAGATACCGAGTTCGCCTTATTTATAAGGATCGTCTCAATGAAGTTCTTCAGACTCCTGCCTTGTGCCACTGCCATAATGGATAACTTTTGCAGCGTATCGACAGGAAGATCGATGTTCTTGCGCTTGATATTTATTGCTGTTGCCATAGTCTTTTTGGTTTTACGATGCAAAGATATAAAATATATACAATATACACAATTTGATAACAAGAAATGTTCAATACCGATGTTTTATTGTTTTATTGTTTTATTGTTTTATTGTTTTATTTATATAAATATTCCTATGTATCAACAACATAGCTAAAATAATAAACCATTCCAAAAATCGACTTATTTCCATAAGTGGACTTTTTTACCACTTGTGGAAATAAGTCGATTAGTACTCCACCGAGTATCCCAACACGGATATTCGGCTATAAGTGGGTAGAATTGCATACTTATAGCCAAATATCGCCTCTTTATTATCACGATAAGACTTGACTCAAATTTACCACCAACCTCTGAATATACCACCTCAAAAGTGGTATATATTCCAACGATATACCAGATACCGGGTATCATATAGAAAATATTTTATATAGAAAAATTTTTCTATATCTCTATAATAAGCAACCTACTCCTTGAATTTACATCGTTTAAGGAAGGAACAAGTCATCAAGCTCCACGAATGAGTTAATCTCATATTTTTGTGGATTATCAACAATTCCTGAAACTGTTATCATCGTAAGGTGTACAGCTTTCTTAGGTGCTACTTCTTCTTGATACCGTCCCTGTCTCATATGAAGATCCTCCATATATTCCGATGTAATGGCAAATGGTTTTGTTGAGAACTTTGCCTCACACAGATTCACGACATCATCCGCGCGATCTATAACCATATCTACTTGCATTCCGGGATAGCCATGTTCTTTATCTGGTTCTGCACTCCATGCATACCAACTTGTGTATACTCCAGATATTCCCAATGCCTTCGCTATCTGATTTCTATGCTGAAAGCAGACTCGTTCAAATGCCAATCCACTCCATGCTGAATGAGCATGAGTCTTGACATAAGTACTCCAATAATTTGATTCCACTTCCTTCTTAAGAATAAATTCATGATAGAACAGTACGAAATTATCAATTAATTGATACGTTGCATCTCTCTTTCTCTTGTTCGGTTGACTGACCTTCTCAATGAATCCACATAATTCCAGATTCTTAAGAATTGTAGATAATCTGCCAGATAGCTTATAACCTGATAATTCAGAAATCTCCTTTAGACTTAATCCTTTTTTCTTCTGAGATAGGCTGTTGATAACAGCCTCATATGCTTCCGGATGAGAAAATAGTGATGAAAATAATGCACCATACTCCTCTTTCATCTCTGCTCCACGCCTGAAAAAAAGTCTATCGACATTTGAAGGAAGGCTCTGTTCCTTCTTGAATTTAGTCCAATAATGGGGAATACCTCCTAAGATCATATAGGCTTCAACAATCTGTTTTCTGTTCCATCCAAGATTCATACTTTTACATAATTGTTCGCATTCCGTCAAACAAAACGGATATACAGGAATACGCTTGGTAATGCGATTATACAGACCTCCATGATTTCTGAATACCTTGTTGAACATCCAGGAAGTTGCACTTCCACAAATAATTAACACGATGTCCTCTGTCCATCCGGCCCATCTGTTCCAAAAGTTACCCAATGCTTCTACAAATCCGGCTCTCGGTACATCCATCCAAGGTAACTCATCAAGGAATACCACCTTCTTCCTATTGACCAAAGAGTCAGTCTTAACAGATTCAAGAAGATGTTGTAATTGATAAAAAGCTTCTATCCAATTTTTAGGTTTAGGACACTTCCGCAAACCTTGATTTATCAGGGCCATATGAAAGGCTTCTAGTTGTTCTTTATTATTTTTATTTTCCAACCCAGTGTACTGAAAAGCGAATTGTCCTTTGAAAGCCTTGTTTACCAGATATGTTTTCCCAACCCTACGGCGCCCATATATGGCAACAAATTCTGATTCTCTTGAATTTACAGCATCAAGAAGAATCCTCAATTCTTCTTGCCGCCCTATTATATTTTGATATCTTGTTTCCATTTCAATGCAAAGTTAATAAAAATATTCATTTGAGCGTTCATTATCTTCGTTAATTTCTTACTTAATGAACACACAAATAAGATTGTGAATATTTTTAATTACCTTTGCAACTAAAAAATATGATTATAGGCTACGCAAGAGTATCGACCACCGGGCAGAACCTCGAGGGGCAGACAGATCTGCTCACTCAGAACGGATGTGAGCGGATATACAGTGAGAAGATCTCCGGAGTAAAAAATGAGCGTCCGCAACTTGACAGGATGATGGACTCACTCCGTTCCGGAGACACCGTGATAATAACGGAACTTACCCGGCTGGGGCGTTCCGTCAAGGAATTGCTCTCAATCATCGAGAGAATACATGAAGCCGGAGCGTCGATAAAATCACTGAGAGAGACATGGCTCGACACCACCACACCACAGGGTAATCTGCTGCTCACAATCTTTGCCGGACTCTCACAGTTTGAGAGAGATCTCACACGGCAGCGCACAAGGCAAGGACTTGAAGCTGCGAGGGCAAGAGGACGAAAGGGAGGCAGACCAAAGTCTGATGAAAGCAAAGTATCTACCGCTCTGAAGATGTACGACTCAAAGCTGCACTCGATAGATGAGATAACCAAGGCAACCGGAATCAGCCGGGCAACCCTTTACAGAGCCATCGACAAACGCAAGAAAACAACTTGATTCAGCTTGCTGTCCTGCATCGGCTCTAATCATGGAAGCGCACCTGTCCTTGACTGGTGCGTATTAGGCTACGCACCTACGGTTTATACGGCGAGCCGACTGTAAGGACGCATTATCCCTACATTCGCCTTCCCCTGCTTTTCTTCGGAGGTTCCTGAGTCTGTCCGGTGTCCGGCTTTTGTGTCTGCTGCTTCCTTTTCTCTTCCTCCTGACGCTGCTTTATTCCAAGTGCAGCCTTCACCTTTGCCCAAATATCCCGGAAGAAATCGGAGATACGCTTACCGCACATGGAGATGAACGAGTCTTCTCCATGTCCTTCAATCCTCACGGAGATATTATCGGCATATTCCTCCGGAATCCTCTTTCCTGTCGCCGGATCCATAAACGGATATTTCTTCCATGTCAAAGTCTGACCCGAAAGAATGGCATCCTGATAATCCGGATCTTTAATCTCAATCGACACAAGTTCCTTATCAACCGGGCTTCAAGAGGATGTCTGCGTTCAAGTGCGGTCTGTGTACCAGACACGGTCTCCTTCAACTGTTGCAGTTCCCGTTCCGCCTTCTCTCTTCCGGCTTTCTCATGCCGAGTGGTAGCGGCTTCTCTCTCCAGTGCGGTGGCGTTGCCGGACACGAGCAACTTCAGCTCCGCATTCTCCTTTGCAAGCCTCTCCACCTCTTTCTTGGCAAGGAAACTTATCGAGGCGTTGTTTATCCTATCCAATGCCTCCTTCTCAACCTTGGCAACCTCTTTCTCCCTGCTGTCCGCCGCCTGAAGAAGACGGTCAGCGGACTCTATGCGACCCTCGGCATATTCTCCGGCTTCTGTGTAAGTGTCGAGCCTGTCCTGCGCCTTCACTATCAACGGAAGAAGTTTGTCGAGCTGCTGCTGTTGTCGCGCTATCTCATTTTTCTTTTCAGTGAGTTCACTCCTAGTCTCGTTCAGTTCCTTTTCCTGCTCCCGGATCTGACTGTCCTTTTTAAGAATCTCCCTGTTCTTCTCCTTCACCAGATCCTCCTGTCCGGCTAGTTCCTTGAGCAATTCGTCCAGCCGCCCGCGTTGCAGCTCGTATTGCTCCTTATAATACTGGGCAAGATCCTTGTGCCTGGCAGGACTTCCTTCCTCACCTCTCTCCAGTCCGAAAGGCGCCATCGCAACAGCATACTCTGTCTGCCGCCTTTTCAGATCCCATTGGGTCATGACATCATCGGCACACAGCCGCAAGGTCTCCACTGTCGCCTTTTTCTTGTAGCGGCGTTTCTTCTTCGGGACTTCCTCACCATTCTTCTCTGCTTTCTCCTTATCCTTGGCGGCTCTCTTTTTTGTAGTCCTCTGCTTCTTGCTCTCTCCGGACACAACAGGAACAAGAGACACATGAAGGTGCGGAGTCTCCTCGTCCATGTGCAGAACCGCACTCACGATGTTTTCCTTGCCATGTTCTTTCTGCGCCCACTTGATTGACTCCCGGCACCATTCCATAAGCCTGCCCTGCTCGATGATCTCAGCCATACCCTCTACCGATGCGCTCATGCGGATCTCGATGCAGCATATCTGACCTTTCCGGATCTTGCGCTCGTATTCATTGCCGTCGGCATCCTTCTGATGACGGACAGCATCAAGCCTTTTCTCGATGGCTGCGCTGCGGCCAATCTCCCGGGCTTCCTTTATAAACTCCTTGTTATGTCTGGTAAGGTCTCTGCGCTTGATGTTGTACGGCACATGCTCCGTTCCGTCCGCCTTCTTCCTCTCGATATGGGTGGAGTAGGACACCGGTGGACCGTAGCATTTCTCATAATGGCAGACTGTATAGTGGCTCATATATTTTCAGTGGAAGGTGGACGGAAACGGAAGGGAAGGGATGCAAGGGGAACGGCGGCCGCAGAGCTGTTCCCTTTGCCGGAGAGTGCAGAGAGAGGGTCACTCTCTGCCCGGGGTGACGGGGCTGGAAGCCCTTGTCCGAGGGTCCGGGAAGGGTCATCCCGGCGGTGGGGTTCAAAGGGGAGAGGACACTCCCCTTGTGGGGGTTGTAGGGGGCGAAGCCACATGCCTTAATAGGGTTAAATATAGCATCCCAACGGAGTGGATGCGGTGGCTTCGCCAATATTTTGCCCTATTAAGCTATGGCAAATTTAAAAAATTTGCTCTCGCGCAAGCGATGGAACCGCCTGAAACAACTGACCTCCGGAGGATACCTGTGCTATTCCTCTACCTTGCCGTATCCCATTTTGACACGGTTACTCACAAGCAAATACCCACTGAAAAAGCGGTCGAGTATGTTGTTGATTGTGGATGTGATCGTAGCGTGTGGGACACCACTTCCGGCGTTCATATCCTTAATCATCTTCACGAACTTCGGGGCGATTGGAACCTGCGGGAACTTCATCGAGGAAGATCGGTACACCATAGGGGAGATATATCCCTCTATGAAATCAGCTTCTGTTGTTTCCAAAACAGTTCCGCGCTTTGACAGCACGAACAGAGCCTCTGCCTCACTTGCCAGCTTCGGTCCCTCAGGGGGAGAAAGCAGGCTTAAATTCAACGTGTTTTCCATAGCATATATGGTTCTCTCGGAGAATATGCCATCCTTGTTCATCTCTATCTCAATGACCTTTCTTGGATCTTTCTCGAAAGATTTTCTGACTGCTAAAAGATCAACCTTTTCTTCTTCTGTTTCATCCATTGATAAAGCATTTGTTATTTGTTTTGAAAATTCATATTTCTGAAAATTATTTTACCTGAACATTCTGGCATAAATATTTCCTTACAAATAACATTCATACTATGGTTATAGTTCTTGAAGATAACTATGAAACGGACTCGCAAGCCTAACAATAAAAAATATATATATTGTTTTTATTTATTTAATGTTTTATTGTTTTAGTGGTTCCTGCACGGCAGAATCCCACCACCGGGTAACAGTAGGTCTTGAGAGTCCTGTCTCCCGGGCACACAAAGATTTATTCTTGCTATCCGGATTCTTCGCTCGCCACTCTTTTATGATAGAGGCATGAGGACTATTATCCGCAGTTGCAATCTTTCGTCCATTCCCTTTTCTCCATGTGCCATCAGGATATCTACTTCTTGAAGCATTCTAATTCTTCGTAAATGGACATTCTGCTCTCGTCCATTACGTCTATTTCTTTCTACTTTTATACCTGTGGTTGTCTCAATAACCTAAGCGGCCACTTGTTATATTCCTCGTCATAGGCTCTCATGCATCGTTTACATCATCCTCCGT
>NZ_CP039397.1 GCF_004803915.1 Duncaniella dubosii | reverse complement strand
TTATATTTCTATAATTGAAGCCAGCCTCGAGATTATATTCAACCAATTCTAATTAATCCCTATAACACCATTGCATGATACTAAATAGTTGATAAAATCAGAAACATCATAGGTTGAGAATGAGAGCTGACCATTGCTGTCAAGTATTGAGTAAGATATTACATCTTCAATGTCAAAGTAGGAGCTATATACTCCTTCAGTTGTACTAATATAGACAACGACAGGACGAGCAGGCATTCTTTGACCATCCTTATCTAGTTGTTGATTGTGATCTTTCGTCGGTTTCTGCTGCTGTTGTAATGTAACAGTATAAGAAACACTTGAGCTGTTGGCTGCAAGGGATAAGGGAAACGATGACATTACAAGAGTCATTATTAGCATTTGGATGTAATAAATGGTTTTCATGAAGTTTGAATATCTAAAGTGTTTTTTCCAAAATTAGCTATAAAATGTTGGCTAAGGACGAAAAATGATAACGGAAAAATGACGGAAATTCATCCGTTATCTTCCCGTTATCATCAATGGGGGGGGGGTAATATGTTTATAATGAGCGTATTATCGCATCAATAACTTTTGCTCCTTTTTTCTCATCAAGGATCTTCATACAGAGAGTTTCTCTTCTCGAAACAATAGCACCATTACTTCTACAAGTAATGTTGTCATCTTTGATGGTTTGATTCCACATTTTATAAGAAGAGCTGTATGAAGGTCTATTGTAGTTAAATTCCCTAATGTAAGTAGATTGAGATTTATCTTAAATTTAGGAGAACTAGATAAGACAATTTGTTCGATTTCACTCCAAAGAACATCACTCTCTTTTTATAGTTTTTCCCTCTTGAATGTATTCTTGGATTTTTTTGGTAGGCAATAGATTGTAAAATTATAGGGGAGATTGATGACTGAGCACTAGCACTTTCATATAAAGTTAAAAGTTCTTTTTTTAGGCATTCCCTAAGTTCTTGCTCTGTACTCTTAGGTGAATTATGTGTAATAACGGGAGCTATTTCTTCTGTTTGGTTAATAATTGTTTGGCCTATATCAGATGATTGTTTTAATTGACTTGTTACTAATTCAAGCTTTAGTTTTTCAATGTTAGCTAAAGCTTGTTGTAATTCAATGATATTGTTCTTACTTTTATTTTTAAAATAAAGAGATATAAGGACTAGAAGTATAGCTAAGAATATAAAACCGACTATCCAATTCTTTAGTATATTAGAAAGTCTTTCTGCTTTGGCTTTTTGGTTTTCATGTAACTGATAGTTGTAGAGACTCTGTTGGTTAATAGATAGTTGCATATTGTTCTCGTCATAGAAGCTCTCTAAAATGGTTCTATATTCGGAAATATATTGATTTAAAGTGTCTATCTCTATATATTTTCGTAGTTCTGGAGATAGTAGTACTTGATATCCAATTTCTTTGTGCGTTGGATCGTTATTTGAGATTAGATCTTTTGCATAAATATACGCTGTGTCGAGAATTCCAGCGTCTAAATATATATTAGAAGCATAGCCGAGAACACTATTGCGTACCATAGGTTTTACTTCTTCAGATGTATTACGAATATAGCTTAAAGCAGAATCAAGTTCTCCCTGCTTGTGTTTTACGGCAGCAAGATACATCCTTGATTTAGCCATATGATACGAAGGTTGATGAACACTAAAACCTATAGACTCTTTAAAATATTTTTCAGCTAGATCATAATTTGAGTTCCTAAGATACGTACCACCCAATAATTGTAACCCGTATATAATATTAGTTGTATCTTGAAGATGCCGATTTATTTCTAATGCCTCATGAATATAGGGTATTGCTTCATCATAAAGCGATAGAGCTGTTAGAAGCCTACCTGTTTGACTTAATATATTACATCTTAATTCTTGATTGCCAGAATTTGATGGCAAAGATTTAAGAGCATCCTGAAAATAGTGTAAAGAGGTAGGATAATCACCTAAATCACTATAAACTCTTCCGCCATAATACAATGCTTCTGGATAGCGTCCATTTTTCTGATGTTTAAATTCAAAATCAATGACTTTCAGAATGAGGCTATCGGAGGAATGTGTAAGATACGCTTTATCTGCTACTTTCACTGAAAGGAAATCGTAGTAATGTTTATCAGCGTCAGATAAAAGATCATAATTAATAGCACTCAACGAATCCCACGCTTCTTTGGGAGATTCAGACAATAAGCCTTCTACTCTTGAAAGTCGGAGATCTGAAGGCTTGTTGGAGCAGCAGGTAAAGGTTAGTGAGAGAATTAATAATAGTAATGTGCGTAGGATCATTGTTCTGAAATATATCCGAGGATAAAGTCCTCGATTACACTGGACATGGATTTGCCTCTTGTAGCACAGACGGCTTTGAAGCGAGATTGTAATTCTTGATCGATATTGAATGATGTTGGTCTCTTGTTTGATGTTTTTGTTACTGTCTCTACTGAGGTTGTTCCAGCGAGCATGTTGTCGATAGGCGATGGGATAGTTGCCGGTTGAGTCCCGTTTTGAGGCACTGTTAAAATTTTATTTTTAGCCATGATAAATGATTATTGATTTAGTGATTTCAATAATTAATGAAATATTGATTTTGCTAAATATTTATTTAGTAATTAGAGCTTGCTCTCAAGTTCGGTCACTAATGCTTGGAAATCTTTTGCTCCATTCGCTTCGGGGTTGAAACTGACAATGTCAGTAAAATCGAAGGCCGCTTTGGAAACATCATTATTTTTGCGGATAACCGTGGAAAGAACCCGATCTCCGTACTTAGATCTGACATCTGTTTCAATAGCTTCTGTCATGGTCTGTCCTTTTTCATAGATATTGAAGAAGATATAGTCAATATGTATGCCGGGATTCAGTACCTGCATTTTTACGCAAAATTGATCCATCATTGACAAACCGTAGTTTGACATGAGATCGGCCTTCATAGGCACTATTAATTTATTGGCGGCAGTAAGTGCGTTGATTGTAACTAATCCGAGAGCCGGAGGGCAGTCTAGAAGAACATAGTCGTAAATGGTACTGAATGGATCGAGAAGTACCTTTAGTACTCTTTCTCGGTTAAACATCATCTGTAATTCCAAATCAATTCCCGCCATATCAAGACCACTTGGTACAATATCGAGATTTTCACGGATTGGATAGATGGGAAGATTGAGCTGCTCACGAATTGCGTGGTAGATAATTCGTGGGGGAATGTTCTCCATGAAATGCCGGGTAAGATTGGCTTGGGTATCCAAGTCAACCATCAACACTTTCTTCCCTCTTGATGCCAATACTGCTCCGATGGATGCGACAGAGGCGGTTTTACCGACTCCGCCCTTATGATTGGCTATTGCTATAATTTTGGCTTTCATTAATGATGGGGTTAAGGATTATGTCTTAATTTGACACTGCAAAGATAATAATAATTATTGAATTACTGAAATAGTGTTTTACCATTTTAGTGTTTTCTACTAAGACTATTCTAATCATATGGGAAACAGCAGCTGTCGCTAATTATTGAATAATATAATTAGTGATAGTGGTAATTATTTAATTAGTGGTGAAATTTGGATTAATCCGAGGAATGTAGTATCTTTGCAAAAGTGTAAAAGAAATTTCATTGATAATATACGCCCCCCCACACTGGGGCACGAGGAACGAGTGCCCCTCTGTTCAAAATTTTAGATTATGAGTATAGATTTTAGTAAGGTTGACTTGAATAATTTTGATTTCGATACTCTTCCTGCGGATGAGTACCGGGAGTTTCTTCAGGCTTGGTCGGATTATCATGGTCGGCTGAACCGTATTTCTGTGGATGTGTTGGAGCAGGAGTTTGAGCGTAAATCCGATTATCTTCAGTGTGGGGAGCATTATGAATTGTCAGAGCTTTATCCTGATGAGTTTGTCGAGTTGTTGTTTGAGAGGAAAGCCTTTGAACAGGGTGAGGGGATTATTCCTTTTGAGGAAGTACAGAGTTATGAATACCAGTTGTGGTTGAAGCAGAAGATCCGGAACAAAGCTTTGAGGTCAGAGTCCTCCAATTCAGATGATGTACAGTCAGAGAAGATAGACTATAGTGGTTATCGTATGTGGAGATATAATCCTGTGGTCTTCTACAAGGATGGAAAGAAGAACAGACATAGGTTGTTGTTGAAGGATGATGGTGAGAGTCTGAGTTTCCTAAATGGGCGCGACTTTGCGATATTGTCTCCGGTGACTTATGTGGGACGTACCAACTCTTATAGGAACGCTCGGTTTCTTTATGCCTTTGCTATAGATCTTGACGGTGTGAGTATGCATGAGGTGAGGATGTTGTTGCGAGGTATGACAACAGGGGTTTATCCGGTTGCCAATATCATAGTCAATTCAGGGCATGGGATTCATGTGTATTACCTGTTGAAGCGTCCAATCGAAATGTTCGCTACTCGCCTTGATGCGTTGAATAAGATGAAACGAGGTTTGACCAAGATTGTGTGGCTCGTGTCAAAACTTGGTGCGGAGAGAGCGCAGGTTCAGAGTGTAGTGCAGGGATTCCGTGTGCCGGGAACCAAGACAAAGTTCGGCAAACCTATCCGGGCATTTTGGAACCGTTCCGCGCCCATGCACACGCCGGAGGAATTGAACAGTTTTTTAGGGCGTGCTTTCGGATTGTCTGATGAAGAAATCGGACAGTTGACAGACAAAACTCCGCATAATCCGTCCCGTGTGACGCTGAAAGAGGCGCAGGAACGATGGCCGGAATGGTATGCTTCACGTGTTATAGGACGCCGCAGGGTAGGCAAGAAGTGGCAACTCAATCGTGGATTATATGATTGGTGGTTGAATATCCTTAAAGACGGTCAGCAGGTGGAAGTGCATCATCGGTACTGGTGCATTCTTACATTGGTAGTTTATGCTGTCAAATGTGGTGTTTCCCGTGATGAAGTCCTTGCGGATGCTATTTCCTTGGTTCCGGCTTTTGACCGTAAGACTGAGACAGTGGATAATCCCTTCACGGAAGATGATGTTAAAGATGCCATGAGAGCGTATGACGAGGAATATAACAAGTGGCCGATTAGAGTTATTGAAACGACCACAGGTATAAGGATAGAGCGAAATAAGCGCAATAATAGAGGACGTGAGAAACATATTAAACTCATGAATTTTGTCAGGGATAATATCTCTTATCCTGATGGAAACTGGAGAGACGGTAGTGGGAGGAAAAAAGCCACTATCGATAGCAGTTCTCATGCTAGACTTGTTAAGGAGTGGCGTACTAAAAATCCGGACAGCAAGAATAAATCTTTGTGTGCCCGGGAAACAGGACTCTCCAGACCTACTGTTACCCGGTGGTGGGATTCTGTCGTGCAGGAATTACTAAACCACTAAAACAATAAAACATTAAATAAATAAAACAATATATTGTTTTATTGCTTGGCTTGCGAGTCCGTTTCATAGTTACCTTCAAGAACCATAACCATAGTATGAATGTTATTTGTAAGGAAAATATTTACGCCAGAATTTTCAGGTAAAATAATTTTCAGAAATATGAATTTTCAAAACAAATAACAAATGCTTTATCAATGGATGAAACAGAAGAAGAAAAGGTTGATCTTTTAGCAGTCAGAAAATCTTTTGAGAAAGATCCAAGAAAGGTCATTGAGATAGAGATGAACAAGGATGGCATATTCTCCGAGAGAACTATATATGCTATGGAAAACACATTGAATTTGAGCCTGCTTTCACCCCCTGAAGGCCCGAAGTTGGCAAGTGAGGCAGAGGCTCTGTTCGTGCTGTCAAAGCGCGGAACTGTTTTGGAAACAACAGAAGCTGATTTCATAGAGGGATATATCTCCCCTATGGTGTACCGATCTTCCTCGATGAAGTTCCCGCAGGTTCCAATCGCCCCGAAGTTCGTGAAGATGATCAAGGATATGAACGCCGGAAGTGGTGTCCCACACGCTACGATCACATCTACAATCAACAACATACTCGACCGCTTTTTCAGTGGGTATTTGCTTGTGAGTAACCGTGTCAAAATGGGATACGGCAAGGTCGAGGAATAGCACAGGTATCCTCCGGAGGTCAGTTGTTTCAGGCGGTTCCATCGCTTGCACGAGAGCAAATTTGAAAAATTTGCCATAGCTTAATAGGGCAAAATATTGGCGAAGCCACCGCATCCACTCCGTTGGGATGCTATATTTAACCCTATTAAGGCATGTGGCTTCGCCCCCTACAACCCCCACAAGGGGAGTGTCCTCTCCCCTTTGAACCCCACCGCCGGGATGACCCTTCCCGGACCCTCGGACAAGGGCTTCCAGCCCCCGTCACCCCCGGGCAGAGAGTGACCCTCTCTCTGCACTCTCCGGCAAAGGGAACAGCTCTGCGGCCGCCGTTCCCCTTGCATCCCTTCCCGGCCGTTTCCGTCCACCTTCCACTGAAAATATATGAGCCACTATACAGTCTGCCATTATGAGAAATGCTACGGTCCACCGGTGTCCTACTCCACCCATATCGAGAGGAAGAAGGCGGACGGAACGGAGCATGTGCCGTACAACATCAAGCGCAGAGACCTTACCAGACATAACAAGGAGTTTATAAAGGAAGCCCGGGAGATTGGCCGCAGCGCAGCCATCGAGAAAAGGCTTGATGCTGTCCGTCATCAGAAGGATGCCGACGGCAATGAATACGAGCGCAAGATCCGGAAAGGTCAGATATGCTGCATCGAGATCCGCATGAGCGCATCGGTAGAGGGTATGGCTGAGATCATCGAGCAGGGCAGGCTTATGGAATGGTGCCGGGAGTCAATCAAGTGGGCGCAGAAAGAACATGGCAAGGAAAACATCGTGAGTGCGGTTCTGCACATGGACGAGGAGACTCCGCACCTTCATGTGTCTCTTGTTCCTGTTGTGTCCGGAGAGAGCAAGAAGCAGAGGACTACAAAAAAGAGAGCCGCCAAGGATAAGGAGAAAGCGGAGAAGAATGGAGAGGAAGTCCCGAAGAAGAAACGCCGCTACAAGAAAAAGGCGACAGTGGAGACCTTGCGGCTGTGTGCCGATGATGTCATGACCCAATGGGATCTGAAAAGGCGGCAGACAGAGTATGCTGTTGCGATGGCGCCTTTCGGACTGGAGAGAGGTGAGGAAGGAAGTCCTGCCAGGCACAAGGATCTTGCCCAGTATTATAAGGAGCAATACGAGCTGCAACGCGGGCGGCTGGACGAATTGCTCAAGGAACTTGCCGGACAGGAGGATCTGGTGAAGGAGAAGAACAGGGAGATTCTTAAAAAGGACAGTCAGATCCGGGAGCAGGAAAAGGAACTGAAAGAGACCAGGAGTGAACTCACTGAAAAGAAAAATGAGATAGCCCGGCAACAGCAGCAGCTCGACAACCTTCTTCCGTTGATAGTGAAGGCGCAGGACAGGCTCGACACTTACACTGAAGCCGGAGAATATGCCGAGGATCGCATCGAGTCCGCTGACCGTCTTCTTCAGGCGGCGGACAGCAGGGAAAAAGAGGTTGCCAAGGTTGAGAAGGAGGCATTGGATAGGATAAACAACGCCTCGATAAGTTTCCTTGCCAAGAAAGAGGTGGAGAGGCTTGCAAAGGAGAATGCGGAGCTGAAGTTGCTCGTGTCCGGCAACGCCACCGCACTGGAGAGAGAAGCCGCTGCCACTCGGCATGAGAAAGCCGGAAGAGAGAAGGCGGAACGGGAACTGCAACAGTTGAAGGAGACCGTGTCTGGTACACAGACCGCACTTGAACGCAGACATCCTCTTGAAGCCCGGTTGATAAGGGAACTTGTGTCTATTGAGATTAAAGATCCGGATTATCAGGATGCCATTCTTTCGGGTCAGACCTTGACATGGAAGAAATATCCGTTTATGGATCCGGCGACAGGAAAGAGGATTCCGGAGGAATATGCCGATAATATCTCCGTGAGGATTGAAGGTCATGGAGAAGACTCGTTCATCTCCATGTGCGGTAAGCGTATCTCCGATTTCTTCCGGGATATCTGGGCAAAGGTGAAGGCTGCACTTGGAATAAAGCAGCGTCAGGAGGAAGAAAAAAGGAAGCAGCATACACAAAAGCCGGAAACCGGACAGACTCAGGAACCTCCGAAGAAAAGCAGGGGAAGGCGAATGTAGGGATAATGCGTTCTTACAGTCGGCTCGCCGTATAAACCGTAGGTGCGTAGCCTAATACACACCAGTTAAGGACAGATGCGCTTTCATGATTGGAGCCGATGCCGGACAGCAAGCTGAATCATGTTGTTTTCTTGCGTTTGTCGATGGCTCTGTAAAGGGTTGCCCGGCTGATTCCGGTTGCCTTGGTTATCTCATCTATCGAGTGCAGCTTTGAGTCGTACATCTTCAGAGCGGTAGATACTTTGCTTTCATCAGACTTTGGTCTGCCTCCCTTACGACCTCTTGCCCTCGCAGCTTCAAGTCCCTGCCTTGTGCGCTGCCGTGTGAGGTCTCTCTCAAACTGTGAGAGTCCGGCAAAGATTGTGAGCAACAGATTACCCTGTGGTGTGGTGGTGTCGAGCCATGTCTCTCTCAGTGATTTTATCGACGCTCCGGCTTCATGTATTCTCTCGATGATTGAGAGCAATTCCTTGACGGAACGCCCCAGCCGGGTAAGTTCCGTTATTATCACAGTGTCTCCGGAACGGAGTGAGTCCATCATTCTGTCAAGTTGCGGACGCTCCTTTTTAACTCCGGATATCTTCTCACTGTATATCCGCTCACATCCGGATTGGGTGAGCAGATCTGTTTGCCCATCGAGGTTCTGCCCGGTGGTCGATACTCTTGCGTAGCCTATTATCATATCTAATGTAGTCTTGCTTAGTATAAAGATATAAAAATATTCGATTAGATAGACCGCCTAATCAGGTTAAAAGATGGGATATACACTAAAATCAACTTATAAGTTGATTAGGTAAAAAACTTTTACTATCTTTGCGGAAATAAAAATTAGAGAAATGACATTTGACAAAATAACGGAAGACGGCAACCTGTATGCTGTGCGATATGATGGAGACTCGGACAATATCCTTGAGACATTGTTCGACCAGTGGAGTGATGTCATATGGCTGAGGACATTTTTTCAGGAACATTCCTCTGATCTGAAACAGTACTTTGCTATTGAGAACATCAATGAGGCAATACAAGATACATTAGATGACAATGAAGTTCTACAAAGAACAATCTTGATGTTGGATGTTGATGATTTGAATAGAGTATTTCGACCATTGGATAACCTGAGTACCGGAATGAATGTCCTTAATAAAGAGAAGACTCGTCCAAGGTCATCATCAAGACATGTGTCGTGGTTGAGACTTTATGCTATAAAACTTGATGACGGTAAGTTCCTTATAACAGGAGGTGCTATAAAGTTGACACATAAGATGGAAGAAAGAGAACATACTGCGGCAGAGTTGCGCAAGCTCGAAAGAGTTAGGAATTTCTTGATGGCTGAAAGTGTGTATGATTCCATCAGCTTTGATGATTATATAGAGTTGGACTCGATATAAATGCTTGTCAAAGTGTTATAAAGATAGAACAAAGATAAAAGCTATATATTATGGAAAGAAAAAGATTGGAAGATTTTGCATCTCCAACTCCATCAAGATGGAGGGAAAATGCTATTTATCGGCTTGAAAACAGCCGATGGCTTCGACGTTCCCAGAAAATAGCTATGGAAATGCTTGACCGTATGGATTTTTTGGGAGTCAATCAGAAAGAACTTGCCCAAAGAATGGGATGTACCCCTCAATATGTTTCCAAGATTCTTAAAGGAAAAGAGAATTTATCCTTGGAGACAATTTGTAAGATTGAGGATGCCTTGGATATGGAGTTCCAATCTATCCCGGTTCCTGCGGTGGTATCATTATAATATGAAAACCTAAAGAGTTCTTCTTATATTCTTTTTGAAACAGTATCAAAGACATTTAGCTATAAGTGGATTTTTTATCCACTTATAGCTAAATGTCTTTTTGGGTAAGGTATGTATCACCATGATAAAATGCCTATCCATTTCAAAACTCGGTAAAGATGATCTATTTTGGATTGTAGATTTTGAGATGGCTTATGAGACGATGTTTGGCATGAATAGTTACATCTGAAGATAGTTTGCTGAAAAGTCTCAAAAACGGTCGATTTAGATATGTTCCTTTATCCGATGAAATGCCGGAGGATGGATTCACCGTTGGAATATGGGTATGGCAATAGACATACAGCCGCAATTAGGGCAATGAAAACAATGGTTATGATTGCTATGCCCCATCGGACTAATGAGGGAGGAATCTCTCCTATGAGTTGTCGGACTTTTTCGGAGCGGAGCTCAATCTTGTCATGTGTAGTTTTGTCTGCCTCCATATCAATTTCCTAATTCAAGTTGATTTTTAACGAGATTATAATATGCCCCTTTCTTTTCTATAAGAGTGGCATGATTGCCGGACTCCACAACTTTACCTCTATCGAGGACTATAATTTGGTCTGCATTCTTGACTGTTGACAGGCGATGAGCCACAACGACAACAGTTCTACCTTTGTAGAATTCATCGAGGTTTTCTACAATAGCTCTCTCATTTTTTGCATCAAGGGCATTTGTAGCTTCATCGAGGAATATGAAGTCGGGGTTCTTATAGACTGCTCGGGCAATGAGTATTCGCTGTTTTTGTCCTTGACTTAGACCTACACCATCGCGTCCGATTTGAGTATTATATTTCAGAGGTAACCCCATAATATAATTATGGATATGGGCTATTCTAGCTGCTTTTTCAAGCCGATCTATGTCAATATCTCCATCATCCACTGCTATGTTCCGAGCGATGGATTCTGAAAATATGACACCGTCTTGCATGACTACTCCACAATGCCGGCGCCACCATTTTAGATTATACTCGTTTATGTTTCTTCCTGCTATTGAGATTGAGCCGGACATGACCGGATAATAGCCCAGCATTAACTTAATAAGGGTAGTTTTCCCACTTCCGGAAGCCCCGACAATAGCCGTTACTTTTCCTTCTGGTATATCAAATGACACATCTGTCAGCGTCTTTTTGAGAGCGTGTGGATCATACTTGAAATCGACATTGGAAAGGTCGATGGATTTTCCGTCATCGAACTTTGATACCTGATTGCCGTCGGATTCTTCATTTCTCCCCTCATGAATTTCATTAATGCGTTCAAGTGAAATCTTCACATCCTGTAGAGAATAGATGAACGACATGAACTGCTCCACCGGAGAGTTGAGCTGCCCGATGATATACTGCACAGCAAGCATGGCTCCGAGTGTCATCTGAGAATTTATCACAGCGGTGGCCGCAAGCACTGTAATCATTATATTCTTTACCTCATTGATAAAAATAGAGCCGGCTTCTTGTGTCTGTTGGAGTTTAAGCGATTTCATCTGTACACTGAAGAGGTCAGCTTGCGTATCCTCCCATTCCCAACGGCGGCGGCGCTCACAGTCCTGCAATTTTATCTCTTGCATGGAAGTGATTAGCTGATAGGTCTTGTTCTGATTCTTTGCCTGCTGTTCAAACAGTTCATAGTCGAGGACCTTGCGCTTTTTCAAAAAAGAGGTTATCCATAGTCCGTAACAAACGCTTCCGGTGACGAAAATTCCGAAAATAAGAGGATTATAAAAGAAGAGAACAATGCCGAAGATTATGAAGCTTAGGAATGTGAAAATGATGTTAAGCACCTGACCAGTGAGGAAGTTCTGTACACGGGTATGATCTCCAATCCGTTGTAGCAAATCTCCCATTAATTTTGTGTCAAAGAACGACATGGGTAATTTCAGCAACTTTATGAAGAAATCGCTTACAAGAGAGATGTTGATTCGCATGGAAATGTGGAGCAGTAACCATCGCCGGATAAAATCCGTGGCAGTCCTGCCCACTACAATCATCAGTTCTCCGAGTAGTATGAGCCAGATGAAACCTATGTCCATATGCCTTATACCCACATCTACAATGGCCTGTGTCAGGAACGGCATGATTAACTGAAGCACACACCCGAGACCCAGACCGAGGATAATCTGTGTGAAATATTTACGAAATTGAGTTATATAACCTAGGATAAAACGATTTGAGCGTTTTTTAGGAGTCTCAGTTGTGTATCTGATAATATTTTCAGTAGGAGTTAATAACATAACAACTCCTTTATGTTTTCCATTAATGGTTGTGCTTATCCAATGTTGTAAAAACTCATCTCTAGTGCATGTAGATATACCTTTTTTTGGATCTGCTATTCTATAATAGGAGCCATTTTTCTTAATTTCAACTAGAACAACATAGTGGTTTTGATCCCAGTGAAGAATGCAAGGTTCTGTTATTCTTGAAATTTCACAAATGTTCATTCGAGCACATATTGATTTGAAACCAAGTAATAGTGCTGTTTCTTGTAAAGCAAGTAATGAGACTCCTTCTTTTGTCGCAGGACATAGAGATTCAATTAAATTATCAGCAAAAATATATCCATGATATTCAGCAATCATTTGTAGGCACGTTTGCCCACATTTCATGGCATCCTTTTGTAATTTAATTGAAATCTTTTTCATTAGGAATCTTGGATGAGACATCTTAGGGTGTTGTTACACCTTAGATAGTGTTCTATGTAGTTTGGTGGTGGACAAAGCCGTTGATACATACATTTCTTACACTCAGTATAATTTCGATTAAATATCCAATCGATAGTACCGTTTATAAGATCTTCTTTATAACCATCATACAGATTGTTAAAGGTTATAATTTTATTAGAATCATTAATAAGGGAGTAATGAATATTTCCATTAGAGAATAGGTAAATTGTTCCCCATAGATTACTATTTATTAGATTGTTAATCTTAATTGTTTGGTACTTTTGAGGGATACCTAATAACTCATCTTCAGATATATTAAGAAGAGACTTAATAAAGTCGAGATTTTCACTAGTTAAATGCGGGAAAAACTTTACTTTATAATCAGAGTCAAGCAAGTTTAAATATACCTCAAGATCGTTCTTATCGGTTATTTTTGTTAAAATAGAGATGTGATTACGATTAGAAGGTAAGTTGATTTGATCAATAGGTAAGTTTAGAAGAACTGAAAAACTTAGATTAGTGTTGATAAGGGTATTCAGTATCTCTGGACTAGCATTGAGCGTTGTTGCTGAAATGATTATGTTTAGATTTCTTGCGTTAAAGCTTTCAATTATATCGTTCAGGAAATCAATATCAAGTCCACATATATTTACAACTATATTCGGATTAATACTAACGAGTCCTTGTATATATGTCTTAATAGTAGATTTATTCATCGCATAAGGATATCTTTTTTGAAAAGATTCAGCGCAAGATGATAAGCCAGACTGAATAGCGATATATTCCGAACAGTCAGATTTATTCATATCAACAAGTAGTGTGCAATTTGATATGAAAGAACCGATGTTATATTTTGAGTATATTATAGATTTATGATAAGCATCGATGCCAGAGATGTTGTTTATCTCGGATTCAAATTGTAAAGGTTGGATGTTAGAAGATATCAAATCTCCCATGAAATACTTGAGTGTATCAGATATAAGAGGAATCGTTTTATCTTGTTCCGATATGTGGACTGTCCTTTTAGGAGAAGACAATAATCGCTGCATGATGTCAACAGATCTTGAATCGTTAAAGATTAGAGTGTTGTCATCAAGCATGTTTATTAGAAGAATACCATTTTTACCAGATGCTATATAAACATAAGGCTCTAAATAGAAGTATGTAGAATGTCCCATTATTAGATGATAGATATATTTTTTATTATTTCTCTTATTTCTTCAGGATTGGCTTCAAAGAAGGAAATTATCTCTTCGATATTTCGAGGTTTAGCTCGATTACAAACCTCGTATCCATTTATATCAGATACAACGCATACAGAACAAAAATCTTTGGCTTTACATGTTTTGCAGGCAGTTATATACTTGAGAAATAATTGATTATAACGTTCAATTATATTGTCGTAATTTATATATAGTTCATTCCCGGATATGTTTCCGAAATTGAATTCGTTTCCAATTCTTTCGCATGGAAAAATACCACCATTAACAGAAACAAATATTTTTCGTGAAAATGGGATACAGGTTTTTGTTGGAATCTCTTGTCTATTAGAATCTAATGATTCAATAAAATTATCAGATAAAGCATCGAATATATTTACTGAATATGTTTTCATGAGGGTACTAAAGAGCCATTTCTCACATTGAATTATATGAGGAGATTGTCTCTCATATACTTGTTTTTCTTCATTAGACATAGAGTTAAACTCAGATGTTTTAGAATGAAAAATTTTTAGGAATTCAGCTCGTTTACATTTTGCTATACCAAAAACGTTCAATTCATTGGTCATTGGACGTTTATTATATCGGGAGTATATAAAATGATTAGCTTCCCTTACTGAATTACGATTGTGCAATACACTGTTGAATTTGATATTCTTATTAAAGAATATCGGATATGTGGACTGTAACTTGTCTATATTTGATATTACTGTGTCGAACGACCCTGTCCCATTTTTAAAAGTTCGATATGAATCATTAAATTTATCTCCATCAAGACTAATTAGAATTTCAAAGTTATTTTCAACTAAAAAATCCATATATTTGTCTAACAGAACTGCATTTGTAGTCATTGAGAAAACAATCTTTTTATTCAGAATAGGATTGTTTCGTGTGTACATTACAGCATCATGAATAAATTGGAAATTGCATAGTGGTTCACCCCCATAAAATGATATACGGAGATAAGAGCACCCTTTATTATAGGATGTTTCCCATAGATTCTTCAGATAATTATATAGTGTTTTGAATGAATCGAGAGGTAAGTCTCTATTTAATCTAGCATCATAATTGTCATAAAAATGACCATAGCCGCAGTAGTAACAGTCCAGGTTACATTTGTCTGTTACTTCTAATATTATTTGATGAGTATTGATTATTGCATCATCAATATCTTTTTTAGTTAAAAGACGGTATTGATTATTTTCACTCTTTTCTTGAGAAATGATACCATGACGAGTTAAGTAATCTAACTTCTTAGCGAAGTGTGGATTTACTTGATTCTCGTTCTCTTTAGGACTGTAATTAGAAGATAGAGAAATGTAACTAGTATTTCGATCATATATATAATTATGACCCGCTGCAGACTTTATTATTTCCATGTTATAATTCTAATGGATTGTAGTATTGAGACCAATCTTCATTGAGACGATGAAAACCTTGTTCACTGTTGTCCATGATAAGGATGCGTGCACCAGTGTTTCGGACGAATGCCCCGGCGTTTTTATACATCTCCTGTTCAAATTTTTTCCAATCTTCTTTCTTCATTTTCTTTCTACTCCAGTCATAGCGAATGATAGGTTGTGGCTTTTGTGTCAAACCTACAGCTTCAAAAATAAAGTTGTTTTCAGAGTCTTCAGCCTTAAGGACCAATCCTTTTACTCCGTTCAGCTTCCACGGTCCATAAGGAACAGGAATGTCATTTGTATAATACACTTTCCAATTTCTTCCTCCATAATTGCATGTTGCGACATGACAATGATAGTCCATGACAGTAGCAATCTCATCTGGTATATACGTCCATTCAGGTGATTCTGATAGTTCACTGTATTCAATGACTTGAGAAGTGTATGGAAGACGATTGGTGACTGTAGTCAGTGAGTCCTTATGATTGAACAGAAGGTCGAACCCAACATAATTCTCAGGAATAGTAGAGAATTGCATTGTGGATTTAAGTTCTTTCGTGTTTTGTGTATCAAGAGCTCGCAAATCACGGCTAAAGAAAGCGTTGTAGTATCTGCCCATTTGCAAGTCCATGATGTCATCGAAACTCAAAGAATCGTCTTTCTCTGAATTGCGATACTTGAACTGGTATGAAACGTTAAGATAGCAAGTATCTAATGTCTCATACTTATCAGTATCCTCGTGCGCGAGGGTGAACGTAGGCGTATCCATAGCATACGATACAGTAACCTGTGCTAAAGCAGCAGGCCCGGCAAGCATCATTAGAGATGCTAAAAGTGCATTCAAAATCCTCATGGTTATATATTTATGTTATTCTTATTCTAATGCCTACCATAATAGTGCGTCCTCGTAAACGATACTCGCTTGAGTATCTAATGATTCCATTGTCGTTATACCTTCGAAAAACATCGTTGTTTAACAAGTTGCTGCATTGCAGTGACAATATGGTGTTTCCGAGAGTATATTCAACATTGCAATTCAGGAACACATTATTTCGATATGATGTAGAGTAGTTATTATTATAGAACATCACAGATGGCGATACATTCAGTTGCTTAAACGGCCACAGTATAATGGACGTGGCATTGGAGAAGGTATGTTTCGTGCCATCATTAGCTTTGCCATCTGTAAAGCTCTTGGATAGGGTGTATTCATTTGAGGTCTCAAAAGACAGCCATTTAGTAAACGTCGCATTATATGAAAGTTTAGCCCGAAGATACTTGCTTTTGCCTTCATGAATTTCATCATTGATATAATATTCACTATTATTCATGCCTATACTAAATGACTCACTTACCTTTGAGTTCCATCGGAAAAAACCTTTTGAAAATGTTTGATCAAGTTGCCATATCCGGCTATTTGTAGAATATGGCAATCTTATATAATTAATAATATCGTCAGTTATGTCATATCCGGAACTATTGCCATAACGCGATTGAACATACGTTAATGCAAGGCTACCAAATAGCATATCCAACACATTTGTATAGCTCGCATTGAATGCCGTTTTTAGTGTTCGGTTCATTGTCGCTTCAATATGTCCCGGGTTAGAGATGGTTGTGCGGTAGTCTATAAATCGTTTTTGAACCATAATGGATATGGCAGAAGGTAAGGATTCTTCACCTATTGTGGTAAGTGAGAACGAAAGCCGGTCTGATGGTTTATATGTTATGTTCGAATATGGTCTTATCGAGAAGAATGTTTTATTATAATTCCAAGTTTGATTGTCAGACTTATAATACATAAAACCTGCAGGCACATATATAAGCCATTGAAATTTTTGCCCATAATGCCAAAATATTTTTGGAGTAACCCTTGCACCAACCTGCCATGTTTGTTGATCATCAGGCATAGACTGATTGTCAATATCAAGATTGGTATTAGCATGTTGCCAACTTGCATCAACTTCTCCATTCAGATTAAACATGAAGTGTGGTATTGAAAGAGCAATCAAGGAGCCACTTCCGTCAATATTGAAGCTTCGTTGATCTACTATCTGACAAAATTCATTATTAGGCAGATTCAATAATCCCTTCTTATCGTTATAGGATATATGAAATGAAGCATCTGCAATTCCCCCATTATGTTTCTTATAGTTAAGTTTCAATTCATCATCAATTTTTATTGAGTGAGCTGAAAATTTTTGGAGAATTAAATCATTAATTAGTCCTTCTCCTTTTGGAAAAGACGCATTGGCGGAAAGAGTATTTTTGAGGTATATTTTCTTCCCATTAAGTTTATAAACAGCATGGGTCCCAACAAAATGCTGATGTATATCAGAAGAATTAGATTCCTTGATGATATACCTTGCCACACTGTCAGACAAATACGTTGTTTCATCATTTGAATTACGCTTTTCTTTGTCGAAAAGATAATTTAGATTAAACGTAAATGTTTTATCTTCACTAAGTTTCAGCAACTGGTTCACTGAAAGGCTATGAGAGGTGTTTCTATAAGTGTACTTGTTAGATAAAGATGGAGTTTCAGGATATAATATCCCAGTTCCGTAAGATGATGTGTATGTAGATGGAGCGTTGATTTCAGGTCGTAAATCAACACCGATGTTATTGGTTTTATAAACCGATATATTTTGAGCATTACGCCTGAAGTTCATTAGTGAGGCCGATGCGTCCCAGGATATATTGGGCTGGCTTCCTATAGCACCCTCAAAAGTGGACGACCAGATACCCTTTGCGCTCTGCTTTAGGCGTATATTCATTGCTGGTGCGGCTCCGCGCCTTACGCCTTGGAGCATTTTTACATCTTGGTGGTCTTCAAGAATTTGTACAGTCCCAATGTCATGCGCATCTATATTTTTGGTGGCTACTCCATAGTTAGAGCCAAGCATATCTAACCCTTCGATATAGAACTCATTAATCCATTGTCCATTATATATAATTTGTCCGTCCGATTTTACCTCAATACCGGGCATTTTCCGGAGTAAGTCCTCTAATGTCTTATCATTTTTGCTTATATATGAAGATGCAGCATAAGATATTGTATCACCCGATTGTCTTATTTTTTTAGCCGTGACAACAACCTCTTTTAATTCGAGCGTTCTGATTAAAGAGTCAAGCCGCTCGTCATCTTGCTGTGCCGACATTGGCACAGCAAATAAAATAAATGCCAAAAGGCAAAATATTTGATGACGAGCGGACATGGACAAATGAACTTATAGGGTTACAAGTTCATTTGTGGCACGATGAGCATTTGATGCTCCACAATCTGTGCAGTCTGCATCTGAGGATGCTAGTTCACGGTCATTTCCCGTGTTAAGTTCTACCTTAACAGGTGTGACTGGACCTACGCATACGCAACCACATACCTTATTGGTGCTGGCGGCGCCACCTTTAAGGGATGCAAGTTCTTCCTTTTGCAGCATGTCTAATGCTAGGAGGGATGTTCTTTTCATCTTTTTGAGGTTTAGATTAATAATTGGGTTAACTATAATGTACTGTACATCTAATTTCTCTGGTGAACGTTATATTTCTATAATTGAAGCCAGCCCTCGAGATTATATTCAACCAATTCTAATTGAATCCCTATAACACCATTGCATGATACTAAATAGTTGATAAAATCAGAAACATCATAGGTTGAGAATGAGAGCTGACCATTGCTGTCAAGTATTGAGTAAGATATTACATCTTCAATGTCAAAGTAGGAGCTATATACTCCTTCAGTTGTACTAATATAGACAACGACAGGACGAGCAGGCATTCTTTGACCATCCTTATCTAGTTGTTGATTGTGATCTTTCGTCGGTTTCTGCTGCTGTTGTAATGTAACAGTATAAGAAACACTTGAGCTGTTGGCTGCAAGGGATAAGGGAAACGATGACATTACAAGAGTCATTATTAGCATTTGGATGTAATAAATGGTTTTCATGAAGTTTGAATATCTAAAGTGTTTTTCCAAAATTAGCTATAAAATGTTGGCTAAGGACGAAAAATGATAACGGAAAAATGACGGAAATTCATCCGTTATCTTCCCGTTATCATCAATGGGGGGGGGTAATATGTTTATAATGAGCGTATTATCGCATCAATAACTTTTGCTCCTTTTTTCTCATCAAGGATCTTCATACAGAGAGTTTCTCTTCTCGAAACAATAGCACCATTACTTCTACCAAGTAATGTTGTCATCTTTGATGGTTTGATTCCACATTTTATAAGAAGAGCTGTATGAAGGTCTATTGTAGTTAAATTCCCTAATGTAAGTAGATTGAGATTTATCTTAAATTTAGGAGAACTAGATAAGACAATTTGTTCGATTTCACTCCAAAGAACATCACTCTCTTTTATAGTTTTTCCCTCTTGAATGTATTCTTGGATTTTTTGGTAGGCAATAGATTGTAAAATTATAGGGGAGATTGATGACTGAGCACTAGCACTTTCATATAAAGTTAAAAGTTCTTTTTTTAGGCATTCCCTAAGTTCTTGCTCTGTACTCTTAGGTGAATTATGTGTAATAACGGGAGCTATTTCTTCTGTTTGGTTAATAATTGTTTGGCCTATATCAGATGATTGTTTTAATTGACTTGTTACTAATTCAAGCTTTAGTTTTTCAATGTTAGCTAAAGCTTGTTGTAATTCAATGATATTGTTCTTACTTTTATTTTTAAAATAAAGAGATATAAGGACTAGAAGTATAGCTAAGAATATAAAACCGACTATCCAATTCTTTAGTATATTAGAAAGTCTTTCTGCTTTGGCTTTTTGGTTTTCATGTAACTGATAGTTGTAGAGACTCTGTTGGTTAATAGATAGTTGCATATTGTTCTCGTCATAGAAGCTCTCTAAAATGGTTCTATATTCGGAAATATATTGATTTAAAGTGTCTATCTCTATATATTTTCGTAGTTCTGGAGATAGTAGTACTTGATATCCAATTTCTTTGTGCGTTGGATCGTTATTTGAGATTAGATCTTTTGCATAAATATACGCTGTGTCGAGAATTCCAGCGTCTAAATATATATTAGAAGCATAGCCGAGAACACTATTGCGTACCATAGGTTTTACTTCTTCAGATGTATTACGAATATAGCTTAAAGCAGAATCAAGTTCTCCCTGCTTGTGTTTTACGGCAGCAAGATACATCCTTGATTTAGCCATATGATACGAAGGTTGATGAACACTAAAACCTATAGACTCTTTAAAATATTTTTCAGCTAGATCATAATTTGAGTTCCTAAGATACGTACCACCCAATAATTGTAACCCGTATATAATATTAGTTGTATCTTGAAGATGCCGATTTATTTCTAATGCCTCATGAATATAGGGTATTGCTTCATCATAAAGCGATAGAGCTGTTAGAAGCCTACCTGTTTGACTTAATATATTACATCTTAATTCTTGATTGCCAGAATTTGATGGCAAAGATTTAAGAGCATCCTGAAAATAGTGTAAAGAGGTAGGATAATCACCTAAATCACTATAAACTCTTCCGCCATAATACAATGCTTCTGGATAGCGTCCATTTTTCTGATGTTTAAATTCAAAATCAATGACTTTCAGAATGAGGCTATCGGAGGAATGTGTAAGATACGCTTTATCTGCTACTTTCACTGAAAGGAAATCGTAGTAATGTTTATCAGCGTCAGATAAAAGATCATAATTAATAGCACTCAACGAATCCCACGCTTCTTTGGGAGATTCAGACAATAAGCCTTCTACTCTTGAAAGTCGGAGATCTGAAGGCTTGTTGGAGCAGCAGGTAAAGGTTAGTGAGAGAATTAATAATAGTAATGTGCGTAGGATCATTGTTCTGAAATATATCCGAGGATAAAGTCCTCGATTACACTGGACATGGATTTGCCTCTTGTAGCACAGACGGCTTTGAAGCGAGATTGTAATTCTTGATCGATATTGAATGATGTTGGTCTCTTGTTTGATGTTTTTGTTACTGTCTCTACTGAGGTTGTTCCAGCGAGCATGTTGTCGATAGGCGATGGGATAGTTGCCGGTTGAGTCCCGTTTTGAGGCACTGTTAAAATTTTATTTTTAGCCATGATAAATGATTATTGATTTAGTGATTTCAATAATTAATGAAATATTGATTTTGCTAAATATTTATTTAGTAATTAGAGCTTGCTCTCAAGTTCGGTCACTAATGCTTGGAAATCTTTTGCTCCATTCGCTTCGGGGTTGAAACTGACAATGTCAGTAAAATCGAAGGCCGCTTTGGAAACATCATTATTTTTGCGGATAACCGTGGAAAGAACCCGATCTCCGTACTTAGATCTGACATCTGTTTCAATAGCTTCTGTCATGGTCTGTCCTTTTTCATAGATATTGAAGAAGATATAGTCAATATGTATGCCGGGATTCAGTACCTGCATTTTTACGCAAAATTGATCCATCATTGACAAACCGTAGTTTGACATGAGATCGGCCTTCATAGGCACTATTAATTTATTGGCGGCAGTAAGTGCGTTGATTGTAACTAATCCGAGAGCCGGAGGGCAGTCTAGAAGAACATAGTCGTAAATGGTACTGAATGGATCGAGAAGTACCTTTAGTACTCTTTCTCGGTTAAACATCATCTGTAATTCCAAATCAATTCCCGCCATATCAAGACCACTTGGTACAATATCGAGATTTTCACGGATTGGATAGATGGGAAGATTGAGCTGCTCACGAATTGCGTGGTAGATAATTCGTGGGGGAATGTTCTCCATGAAATGCCGGGTAAGATTGGCTTGGGTATCCAAGTCAACCATCAACACTTTCTTCCCTCTTGATGCCAATACTGCTCCGATGGATGCGACAGAGGCGGTTTTACCGACTCCGCCCTTATGATTGGCTATTGCTATAATTTTGGCTTTCATTAATGATGGGGTTAAGGATTATGTCTTAATTTGACACTGCAAAGATAATAATAATTATTGAATTACTGAAATAGTGTTTTACCATTTTAGTGTTTTCTACTAAGACTATTCTAATCATATGGGAAACAGCAGCTGTCGCTAATTATTGAATAATATAATTAGTGATAGTGGTAATTATTTAATTAGTGGTGAAATTTGGATTAATCCGAGGAATGTAGTATCTTTGCAAAAGTGTAAAAGAAATTTCATTGATAATATACGCCCCCCCACACTGGGGCACGAGGAACGAGTGCCCCTCTGTTCAAAATTTTAGATTATGAGTATAGATTTTAGTAAGGTTGACTTGAATAATTTTGATTTCGATACTCTTCCTGCGGATGAGTACCGGGAGTTTCTTCAGGCTTGGTCGGATTATCATGGTCGGCTGAACCGTATTTCTGTGGATGTGTTGGAGCAGGAGTTTGAGCGTAAATCCGATTATCTTCAGTGTGGGGAGCATTATGAATTGTCAGAGCTTTATCCTGATGAGTTTGTCGAGTTGTTGTTTGAGAGGAAAGCCTTTGAACAGGGTGAGGGGATTATTCCTTTTGAGGAAGTACAGAGTTATGAATACCAGTTGTGGTTGAAGCAGAAGATCCGGAACAAAGCTTTGAGGTCAGAGTCCTCCAATTCAGATGATGTACAGTCAGAGAAGATAGACTATAGTGGTTATCGTATGTGGAGATATAATCCTGTGGTCTTCTACAAGGATGGAAAGAAGAACAGACATAGGTTGTTGTTGAAGGATGATGGTGAGAGTCTGAGTTTCCTAAATGGGCGCGACTTTGCGATATTGTCTCCGGTGACTTATGTGGGACGTACCAACTCTTATAGGAACGCTCGGTTTCTTTATGCCTTTGCTATAGATCTTGACGGTGTGAGTATGCATGAGGTGAGGATGTTGTTGCGAGGTATGACAACAGGGGTTTATCCGGTTGCCAATATCATAGTCAATTCAGGGCATGGGATTCATGTGTATTACCTGTTGAAGCGTCCAATCGAAATGTTCGCTACTCGCCTTGATGCGTTGAATAAGATGAAACGAGGTTTGACCAAGATTGTGTGGCTCGTGTCAAAACTTGGTGCGGAGAGAGCGCAGGTTCAGAGTGTAGTGCAGGGATTCCGTGTGCCGGGAACCAAGACAAAGTTCGGCAAACCTATCCGGGCATTTTGGAACCGTTCCGCGCCCATGCACACGCCGGAGGAATTGAACAGTTTTTTAGGGCGTGCTTTCGGATTGTCTGATGAAGAAATCGGACAGTTGACAGACAAAACTCCGCATAATCCGTCCCGTGTGACGCTGAAAGAGGCGCAGGAACGATGGCCGGAATGGTATGCTTCACGTGTTATAGGACGCCGCAGGGTAGGCAAGAAGTGGCAACTCAATCGTGGATTATATGATTGGTGGTTGAATATCCTTAAAGACGGTCAGCAGGTGGAAGTGCATCATCGGTACTGGTGCATTCTTACATTGGTAGTTTATGCTGTCAAATGTGGTGTTTCCCGTGATGAAGTCCTTGCGGATGCTATTTCCTTGGTTCCGGCTTTTGACCGTAAGACTGAGACAGTGGATAATCCCTTCACGGAAGATGATGTTAAAGATGCCATGAGAGCGTATGACGAGGAATATAACAAGTGGCCGATTAGAGTTATTGAAACGACCACAGGTATAAGGATAGAGCGAAATAAGCGCAATAATAGAGGACGTGAGAAACATATTAAACTCATGAATTTTGTCAGGGATAATATCTCTTATCCTGATGGAAACTGGAGAGACGGTAGTGGGAGGAAAAAAGCCACTATCGATAGCAGTTCTCATGCTAGACTTGTTAAGGAGTGGCGTACTAAAAATCCGGACAGCAAGAATAAATCTTTGTGTGCCCGGGAAACAGGACTCTCCAGACCTACTGTTACCCGGTGGTGGGATTCTGTCGTGCAGGAATTACTAAACCACTAAAACAATAAAACATTAAATAAATAAAACAATATATTGTTTTATTGCTTGGCTTGCGAGTCCGTTTCATAGTTACCTTCAAGAACCATAACCATAGTATGAATGTTATTTGTAAGGAAAATATTTACGCCAGAATTTTCAGGTAAAATAATTTTCAGAAATATGAATTTTCAAAACAAATAACAAATGCTTTATCAATGGATGAAACAGAAGAAGAAAAGGTTGATCTTTTAGCAGTCAGAAAATCTTTTGAGAAAGATCCAAGAAAGGTCATTGAGATAGAGATGAACAAGGATGGCATATTCTCCGAGAGAACTATATATGCTATGGAAAACACATTGAATTTGAGCCTGCTTTCACCCCCTGAAGGCCCGAAGTTGGCAAGTGAGGCAGAGGCTCTGTTCGTGCTGTCAAAGCGCGGAACTGTTTTGGAAACAACAGAAGCTGATTTCATAGAGGGATATATCTCCCCTATGGTGTACCGATCTTCCTCGATGAAGTTCCCGCAGGTTCCAATCGCCCCGAAGTTCGTGAAGATGATCAAGGATATGAACGCCGGAAGTGGTGTCCCACACGCTACGATCACATCTACAATCAACAACATACTCGACCGCTTTTTCAGTGGGTATTTGCTTGTGAGTAACCGTGTCAAAATGGGATACGGCAAGGTCGAGGAATAGCACAGGTATCCTCCGGAGGTCAGTTGTTTCAGGCGGTTCCATCGCTTGCACGAGAGCAAATTTGAAAAATTTGCCATAGCTTAATAGGGCAAAATATTGGCGAAGCCACCGCATCCACTCCGTTGGGATGCTATATTTAACCCTATTAAGGCATGTGGCTTCGCCCCCTACAACCCCCACAAGGGGAGTGTCCTCTCCCCTTTGAACCCCACCGCCGGGATGACCCTTCCCGGACCCTCGGACAAGGGCTTCCAGCCCCCGTCACCCCCGGGCAGAGAGTGACCCTCTCTCTGCACTCTCCGGCAAAGGGAACAGCTCTGCGGCCGCCGTTCCCCTTGCATCCCTTCCCGGCCGTTTCCGTCCACCTTCCACTGAAAATATATGAGCCACTATACAGTCTGCCATTATGAGAAATGCTACGGTCCACCGGTGTCCTACTCCACCCATATCGAGAGGAAGAAGGCGGACGGAACGGAGCATGTGCCGTACAACATCAAGCGCAGAGACCTTACCAGACATAACAAGGAGTTTATAAAGGAAGCCCGGGAGATTGGCCGCAGCGCAGCCATCGAGAAAAGGCTTGATGCTGTCCGTCATCAGAAGGATGCCGACGGCAATGAATACGAGCGCAAGATCCGGAAAGGTCAGATATGCTGCATCGAGATCCGCATGAGCGCATCGGTAGAGGGTATGGCTGAGATCATCGAGCAGGGCAGGCTTATGGAATGGTGCCGGGAGTCAATCAAGTGGGCGCAGAAAGAACATGGCAAGGAAAACATCGTGAGTGCGGTTCTGCACATGGACGAGGAGACTCCGCACCTTCATGTGTCTCTTGTTCCTGTTGTGTCCGGAGAGAGCAAGAAGCAGAGGACTACAAAAAAGAGAGCCGCCAAGGATAAGGAGAAAGCGGAGAAGAATGGAGAGGAAGTCCCGAAGAAGAAACGCCGCTACAAGAAAAAGGCGACAGTGGAGACCTTGCGGCTGTGTGCCGATGATGTCATGACCCAATGGGATCTGAAAAGGCGGCAGACAGAGTATGCTGTTGCGATGGCGCCTTTCGGACTGGAGAGAGGTGAGGAAGGAAGTCCTGCCAGGCACAAGGATCTTGCCCAGTATTATAAGGAGCAATACGAGCTGCAACGCGGGCGGCTGGACGAATTGCTCAAGGAACTTGCCGGACAGGAGGATCTGGTGAAGGAGAAGAACAGGGAGATTCTTAAAAAGGACAGTCAGATCCGGGAGCAGGAAAAGGAACTGAAAGAGACCAGGAGTGAACTCACTGAAAAGAAAAATGAGATAGCCCGGCAACAGCAGCAGCTCGACAACCTTCTTCCGTTGATAGTGAAGGCGCAGGACAGGCTCGACACTTACACTGAAGCCGGAGAATATGCCGAGGATCGCATCGAGTCCGCTGACCGTCTTCTTCAGGCGGCGGACAGCAGGGAAAAAGAGGTTGCCAAGGTTGAGAAGGAGGCATTGGATAGGATAAACAACGCCTCGATAAGTTTCCTTGCCAAGAAAGAGGTGGAGAGGCTTGCAAAGGAGAATGCGGAGCTGAAGTTGCTCGTGTCCGGCAACGCCACCGCACTGGAGAGAGAAGCCGCTGCCACTCGGCATGAGAAAGCCGGAAGAGAGAAGGCGGAACGGGAACTGCAACAGTTGAAGGAGACCGTGTCTGGTACACAGACCGCACTTGAACGCAGACATCCTCTTGAAGCCCGGTTGATAAGGGAACTTGTGTCTATTGAGATTAAAGATCCGGATTATCAGGATGCCATTCTTTCGGGTCAGACCTTGACATGGAAGAAATATCCGTTTATGGATCCGGCGACAGGAAAGAGGATTCCGGAGGAATATGCCGATAATATCTCCGTGAGGATTGAAGGTCATGGAGAAGACTCGTTCATCTCCATGTGCGGTAAGCGTATCTCCGATTTCTTCCGGGATATCTGGGCAAAGGTGAAGGCTGCACTTGGAATAAAGCAGCGTCAGGAGGAAGAAAAAAGGAAGCAGCATACACAAAAGCCGGAAACCGGACAGACTCAGGAACCTCCGAAGAAAAGCAGGGGAAGGCGAATGTAGGGATAATGCGTTCTTACAGTCGGCTCGCCGTATAAACCGTAGGTGCGTAGCCTAATACACACCAGTTAAGGACAGATGCGCTTTCATGATTGGAGCCGATGCCGGACAGCAAGCTGAATCATGTTGTTTTCTTGCGTTTGTCGATGGCTCTGTAAAGGGTTGCCCGGCTGATTCCGGTTGCCTTGGTTATCTCATCTATCGAGTGCAGCTTTGAGTCGTACATCTTCAGAGCGGTAGATACTTTGCTTTCATCAGACTTTGGTCTGCCTCCCTTACGACCTCTTGCCCTCGCAGCTTCAAGTCCCTGCCTTGTGCGCTGCCGTGTGAGGTCTCTCTCAAACTGTGAGAGTCCGGCAAAGATTGTGAGCAACAGATTACCCTGTGGTGTGGTGGTGTCGAGCCATGTCTCTCTCAGTGATTTTATCGACGCTCCGGCTTCATGTATTCTCTCGATGATTGAGAGCAATTCCTTGACGGAACGCCCCAGCCGGGTAAGTTCCGTTATTATCACAGTGTCTCCGGAACGGAGTGAGTCCATCATTCTGTCAAGTTGCGGACGCTCCTTTTTAACTCCGGATATCTTCTCACTGTATATCCGCTCACATCCGGATTGGGTGAGCAGATCTGTTTGCCCATCGAGGTTCTGCCCGGTGGTCGATACTCTTGCGTAGCCTATTATCATATCTAATGTAGTCTTGCTTAGTATAAAGATATAAAAATATTCGATTAGATAGACCGCCTAATCAGGTTAAAAGATGGGATATACACTAAAATCAACTTATAAGTTGATTAGGTAAAAAACTTTTACTATCTTTGCGGAAATAAAAATTAGAGAAATGACATTTGACAAAATAACGGAAGACGGCAACCTGTATGCTGTGCGATATGATGGAGACTCGGACAATATCCTTGAGACATTGTTCGACCAGTGGAGTGATGTCATATGGCTGAGGACATTTTTTCAGGAACATTCCTCTGATCTGAAACAGTACTTTGCTATTGAGAACATCAATGAGGCAATACAAGATACATTAGATGACAATGAAGTTCTACAAAGAACAATCTTGATGTTGGATGTTGATGATTTGAATAGAGTATTTCGACCATTGGATAACCTGAGTACCGGAATGAATGTCCTTAATAAAGAGAAGACTCGTCCAAGGTCATCATCAAGACATGTGTCGTGGTTGAGACTTTATGCTATAAAACTTGATGACGGTAAGTTCCTTATAACAGGAGGTGCTATAAAGTTGACACATAAGATGGAAGAAAGAGAACATACTGCGGCAGAGTTGCGCAAGCTCGAAAGAGTTAGGAATTTCTTGATGGCTGAAAGTGTGTATGATTCCATCAGCTTTGATGATTATATAGAGTTGGACTCGATATAAATGCTTGTCAAAGTGTTATAAAGATAGAACAAAGATAAAAGCTATATATTATGGAAAGAAAAAGATTGGAAGATTTTGCATCTCCAACTCCATCAAGATGGAGGGAAAATGCTATTTATCGGCTTGAAAACAGCCGATGGCTTCGACGTTCCCAGAAAATAGCTATGGAAATGCTTGACCGTATGGATTTTTTGGGAGTCAATCAGAAAGAACTTGCCCAAAGAATGGGATGTACCCCTCAATATGTTTCCAAGATTCTTAAAGGAAAAGAGAATTTATCCTTGGAGACAATTTGTAAGATTGAGGATGCCTTGGATATGGAGTTCCAATCTATCCCGGTTCCTGCGGTGGTATCATTATAATATGAAAACCTAAAGAGTTCTTCTTATATTCTTTTTGAAACAGTATCAAAGACATTTAGCTATAAGTGGATTTTTTATCCACTTATAGCTAAATGTCTTTTTGGGTAAGGTATGTATCACCATGATAAAATGCCTATCCATTTCAAAACTCGGTAAAGATGATCTATTTTGGATTGTAGATTTTGAGATGGCTTATGAGACGATGTTTGGCATGAATAGTTACATCTGAAGATAGTTTGCTGAAAAGTCTCAAAAACGGTCGATTTAGATATGTTCCTTTATCCGATGAAATGCCGGAGGATGGATTCACCGTTGGAATATGGGTATGGCAATAGACATACAGCCGCAATTAGGGCAATGAAAACAATGGTTATGATTGCTATGCCCCATCGGACTAATGAGGGAGGAATCTCTCCTATGAGTTGTCGGACTTTTTCGGAGCGGAGCTCAATCTTGTCATGTGTAGTTTTGTCTGCCTCCATATCAATTTCCTAATTCAAGTTGATTTTTAACGAGATTATAATATGCCCCTTTCTTTTCTATAAGAGTGGCATGATTGCCGGACTCCACAACTTTACCTCTATCGAGGACTATAATTTGGTCTGCATTCTTGACTGTTGACAGGCGATGAGCCACAACGACAACAGTTCTACCTTTGTAGAATTCATCGAGGTTTTCTACAATAGCTCTCTCATTTTTTGCATCAAGGGCATTTGTAGCTTCATCGAGGAATATGAAGTCGGGTTCTTATAGACTGCTCGGGCAATGAGTATTCGCTGTTTTTGTCCTTGACTTAGACCTACACCATCGCGTCCGATTTGAGTATTATATTTCAGAGGTAACCCCATAATATAATTATGGATATGGGCTATTCTAGCTGCTTTTTCAAGCCGATCTATGTCAATATCTCCATCATCCACTGCTATGTTCCGAGCGATGGATTCTGAAAATATGACACCGTCTTGCATGACTACTCCACAATGCCGGCGCCACCATTTTAGATTATACTCGTTTATGTTTCTTCCTGCTATTGAGATTGAGCCGGACATGACCGGATAATAGCCCAGCATTAACTTAATAAGGGTAGTTTTCCCACTTCCGGAAGCCCCGACAATAGCCGTTACTTTTCCTTCTGGTATATCAAATGACACATCTGTCAGCGTCTTTTTGAGAGCGTGTGGATCATACTTGAAATCGACATTGGAAAGGTCGATGGATTTTCCGTCATCGAACTTTGATACCTGATTGCCGTCGGATTCTTCATTTCTCCCCTCATGAATTTCATTAATGCGTTCAAGTGAAATCTTCACATCCTGTAGAGAATAGATGAACGACATGAACTGCTCCACCGGAGAGTTGAGCTGCCCGATGATATACTGCACAGCAAGCATGGCTCCGAGTGTCATCTGAGAATTTATCACAGCGGTGGCCGCAAGCACTGTAATCATTATATTCTTTACCTCATTGATAAAAATAGAGCCGGCTTCTTGTGTCTGTTGGAGTTTAAGCGATTTCATCTGTACACTGAAGAGGTCAGCTTGCGTATCCTCCCATTCCCAACGGCGGCGGCGCTCACAGTCCTGCAATTTTATCTCTTGCATGGAAGTGATTAGCTGATAGGTCTTGTTCTGATTCTTTGCCTGCTGTTCAAACAGTTCATAGTCGAGGACCTTGCGCTTTTTCAAAAAAGAGGTTATCCATAGTCCGTAACAAACGCTTCCGGTGACGAAAATTCCGAAAATAAGAGGATTATAAAAGAAGAGAACAATGCCGAAGATTATGAAGCTTAGGAATGTGAAAATGATGTTAAGCACCTGACCAGTGAGGAAGTTCTGTACACGGGTATGATCTCCAATCCGTTGTAGCAAATCTCCATTAATTTTGTGTCAAAGAACGACATGGTAATTTCAGCAACTTTATGAAGAAATCGCTTAC